>JAICHZ010000037.1 GCA_025924655.1 Pseudonocardiaceae bacterium
CCGTACCGATTCGGCCAGCAGGTGGTGATCTGCCACGACGGCCGACCGTTTCTGCGCTTTGAGTCGCGGGCGTGGTTGCTCGACGATGCCGGAAAGGTGATCCGCCCGGCGGCTCGGGAAACCGGGTTCTGGCGGCCGCAAGCCGATGACACCATCGAGCTGCTCGCCGCGCATGGCACCGGCATCATTGAGCTTTACTACGGACGGCCGCGCAGCCAGACCTCGTGGGAGCTGGCCACCGACGCGGTGGTGCGGAGTTCCTCGGCCAAAGAGGTCACCGGTGCGCACCGGCTCTACGGCATCGTCGAGGGCGGCGACCTCGCCTACGTCGAGCAACGCGCGATGGTCGGCCAACCCATCCAGCCACACGTCTCGACGCTGCTGCACCGCGTGGTGGGCTGATAACAGCAGTCAGCCCCCGGGGGCCACCGCACGAAGCGGCGAGCCCGAGCGGGACCACTGCTCGGGCACCCCGGGGGCCGGGTGACTGCCTTGGATTCGCCGGCCGCCTCTCACAGAGGTGGCCTTCCACGGCCGTCGGCGGCACTAGCTGACAGCCACCTCACGAGTCCTATAGCCGTTCAACCTTGGACCACCTCCTTTCGCGTGTGCTGCCACGCTATCCGCGTCACGGCGGGTTCGGCAACGTCAATGCGGCAGTATCCGGTTGAGGACGGTACGCAGCGCTACCATCGTTATTGTGGACACCAGCCTGCGCCGTACGTTGCATAACCGCGGCCTGCGGATGACTCCGCAACGTCAACTCGTGCTCGACGCGGTGCGGGAATTGCAGCACGCCACCCCCGAGCGGATCTGCGAGCAAGTCCAACGCGTCGCGCCTGCGGTGAACATCACCACCATCTATCGCACCCTCGATCTGCTTGAGGGCCTCGACCTGGTCTGGCACACCCACCTCGGGCACGGCGCACCGAGCTATTCCACCCACGCGCACGAGCACGTCCACCTGGTCTGCCACCGGTGCGGCGAGGTGACCGAGATACCCCCTGAGGAGCTCACGGACCTCACCGCACGATTACGCGACCAGTTCGGGTTCGTGCTCAATCCCAGCCACCTTGCGCTGTCCGGGCGCTGCGTGCAATGCCTGGAAACCGAGAGTTCGTGACGTCGCCGCTGCTGGAGCGCCCGGGTGCGGTGCCGCCGCCGGAAGGGTCCCCCGACGCGGGGGTCGCCTGGCACCACGGTGACCCATTGGGAGAACAACGCGCCGCCGACCGCGACGTCGTGGTGGTGGACCGGTCGCACCGCGAGGTGCTCGCCGTGCCGGGCGAGGACCGGTTGACCTGGCTGCACACCATCACCTCCCAGCACCTACTCGCGCTCGGTGAAGGTCAGCACACCGAGGCGCTGGTGCTCGATTTACGAGGACACGTCGAGCACCACGCTGTGGTCTCCCATGTGCAGGAGACCGTCTGGTTGGACACCGATCCCGGTCGGGCGCAGGGCCTGCTGGCCTACCTGAGCTCGATGGTGTTCTGGTCGAAGGTGGCGCCGCGGGATGCGACGCCGGAGCTGGCCGTGCTCTCGCTGCTGGGGCCGGGCACCGGTGAGGTGCTCAGCCGGGCCGGCGAGCTCGGTGGGTTCGCGCGCGTCGAGTCGGGTCGGGCCGATCTGCTGGTGCCCCGTGGCGAGCTCACCAACGCCTGGCTCCGGCTTGTCGATACGGGCGCTGCACCGGCCGGCACGTGGGCTTATGAGGCGATCCGGGCCGCCGCGCTGCGGCCGCGGCTGGGCATCGACACCGACGAGCGCACCATCCCGCACGAGGTCGGTTGGATCGGGCCGGCGGTGCACCTGGACAAGGGGTGCTACCGCGGCCAGGAGACGGTGGCACGGGTATCCAATCTGGGCCGCCCGCCGCGACGGATGGTGCTGCTGCACCTGGAGTCACCGGAGACCCTGCCCGTCACCGGGGATCCGGTCACGGCTGGCGAGCGGGTAGTCGGCCGGGTCGGCACCGTCGCCACCCATTACGAACTAGGCGCCATCGCCCTAGCCCTGGTCAAACGCTCAGTAGACCCCGCCACCCCCCTCCAAGCGGGCCAGTCAGCCGCCGCCATAGATCCCAACTCACTGCCCCCCGACACCGGCGAACCCCCCGGCCGCGCCGCCCTGCGTCGCCTAAGGTCCTAACCCCGCATTGAGCGGGCTCAGCGGGGTAAACGCACCGTCAATAGCCCCGCTGAGCCCGCTCAATGCGGGAGGGTGCCAGGATGGTCGGCGTGGTTGAGGTGCGAGCAGGGGGGCGTCGGAGGATTGACCGGGTGCTGGCGCCCGACTTCAGTACCGGGTTGGGCGAGTTGGAGCTCGCCGAGGTGCGCGCGCGGCGAGACGACGCGGCCCAAGAAGAGACCGACCTGTCCTACCTGCGGCGGCTGTTGCACGCCCGGATCGACCTCGTGCGCGCCGAGCAACGGCGCCGCCGTGACGGTGGCACCGCTCCCGTCGTCGCCGATCTGGCCCGCATCCTGGCGGTGAATGCGGTAGGCCCGGCAACGGGCTCGGGTCGCCATCAGACGCTGCAACCGTCCCGAGCCGAGGCGCACCGCCGCCACGTCGAAGCGCTGGTCGCCGACGCGGACCTCTCCGACGTCGGGTCGCTGTCAGCTGAGCAGCTCGAAGGCGCACTGGCGGCCTACTGCGCGGAGGAGTCGTCGGTATCTCAGCGGCGCCGCGAGGTGCAGCAAGTCGTGGACACCTGCAACGCTGAGATCGGCTCCCGGTATGCCAGTGGGACTGCCTCAGTCGACGAGCTGCTCGCCGAGCAACGCCGCCTCGCCGAATGACGTAAGTGGCTTCGCCGTATGGCGGACGCCACAGCGCGGGCTGCGGCAGTGAGAGACGCGACACTTCCCCGTAGCGGCGCGGCCACGTCGCATTAGGTTCGCGCAACCCTGTACGGTGGTACCTAACGGATGTTGTCGAGATAACGAGGCCGCCGATCCCCCGGATGGCTTCGTCCCTGCGTGCGAGGGGGTCGAGCCATGGGGCGCGGCCGTGCGAAGGCCAAGCAGACGAAGGTGGCCCGGGAACTCAAGTACAGCTCCCCCGCCACGGACTTGGCAGCTCTCCAACGAGAGCTGTCGGGCGATAACGGTGACAGCCGCCACCTCGGCGATGGCGCCGACGAGGCTGTCTCCGACGACGCTGTCGTCGACGAGTATGGCGAGTACCGCCGCCGCTGAGCCCGCGCGGCGATCGCGCAACGCCACCGGAAGGCGCCCCAGCGTCGGTCAGAACCGCGGGTGATCCCCACGGAGCACCGCGCGGACGCCGTCTTTCGCGTCAACGCCTTGTTCGACTGCCTCGAGGGTGACGTCGCGGGACTTGCGCACCTCGCCGAGCACCCACGCGGGCACGTGCCGGGCCGTCAGCACGGCCAGCGCGCGATCGACCTCGGCCGGGTCGACCACTGCGACCATCCCGACGCCCATGTTGAACGTGTGCTCCATCTCCGCGCGCTCCACCCGGCCCCGGCGGGCGATCAGCGCGAACTCCGCGGCGGGCGTCCAGCTGCCCCGATCCAGCACCGCGACCAGCCCGCGCGGCATCACCCGGGACAGGTTCGCCGCTAGGCCGCCACCGGTGACGTGCGCGAAGGTCCGCACCTCGGTCTCCGCGACCAATGCCAGGCAGTCCTTGGCGTAGATTCGGGTGGGTTCGAGCAACTGCTCTCCCAGCGGCCGGCCAAACTCCTCGACATGACCTTCCAGGGGCATTCTGGCGGCGTCCAGCAGCACGTGCCGGACCAGTGAATAGCCGTTGGAATGCAGCCCCGACGAGGCCATCGCCACCACGACGTCACCAGGCCGGACCCGATCAGGCCCCAGGATGGCGTCGGCGTCCACCACCCCCACCCCGGTCGCGGACAGGTCATAGTCGCCGTCGGTCATCATCCCGGGGTGTTCAGCGGTCTCCCCGCCCAGCAGTGCGCAACCGGCCTGGACGCAGCCGTCGGCGATGCCCCGGACGAGTTGCTCGATCAGCTCCGGCACCACCTTGCCGACGGCGACGTAGTCCTGCAGGAACAACGGCTCAGCTCCGCATACCACCAGGTCGTCGACCACCATCGCGACCAGGTCGATGCCGATGGTGTGGTGGATGCCCATCGCCTGCGCTATCGCGATCTTGGTGCCGACTCCGTCGGTGGAGCTGGCCAGGACGGGTTCGCGCCAGCGGTCGAGCTTGAGCTTGAACAGACCGGCGAAGCCGCCGACGGCGCCCAGCACCTCCGGACGGCGAGCCCGCTCGGCATGCGGCTTCAGCGCGGTGACAACCCGCGCCCCGGCGGCGATGTCCACTCCGGCCGCGGCGTAGGTGGCATGCAGATCGTCACTCGCCGTCATGTCGAGCCCCGTCATGGCAGGCGCTCCGGTCATGGTCGACCCCGGCCACGACGCCTCTCGCCACCGCGTCGAGATCTTCGATCAGGTGCTTGCCGATGGACTCGCTGGGGGGCAGCGGGATCGGGTAGCGACCGTCGAAGCAGGCGGTGCACAGCCGGGTGACCGGCTGCTCGGAAGCGGCGATGAGGTTATCGAGACTGACGTAACCGAGTGTGTCGGCGCCGATGGCGCGCCGTACCCCCTCAACGTCGGCACCGTTGGCGATCAGCTCGGCACGGGAGGCGAAGTCGATACCGTAGAAGCACGGCCAGCGCACCGGCGGGCTGGCGATCCGCACGTGCACCTCGATCGCGCCGGCTTCGCGCAGCATCCGGACCAGGGCACCCTGGGTGTTGCCACGCACGATGGAGTCGTCCACCACCACCAGCCGCTTTCCGCGGATGACGTCGCGCAACGGGTTGAGCTTCAGCCGGATACCCAGCTGGCGGATCGTCTGCGACGGCTGGATGAAGGTGCGCCCGACATAGGAGTTCTTCACCAGCCCCGAGCCATACGGGATGCCTGAGCCCTGCGCGTAACCGATCGCCGCCGGCGTACCCGACTCCGGCACCGGGATGACCAGATCGGCCTCGGCCGGGTGCTCCACGGCCAGCCGGCGGCCGATCTCCACCCGGGTGGCGTGCACTCCGCGCCCGGCGATCGTGGTATCCGGACGCGCCAGGTAGACGTACTCGAACAGGCAACCCTTGGGGTCGGGATTGGCGAACCGGGAACTGCGCAGCCCGCCCGCGTCGATGGCCAGCAGCTCGCCCGGCTCGACCTCCCGGACGAAGCTGGCGCCGACGATGTCCAGCGCCGCGGTCTCGCTGGCGAGCACCCAGCCACGTTCCAACCGGCCCAGCACCAGCGGGCGGACGCCGTGGGGGTCCCGCGCGGCGTAAAGCGTGCTCTCGTCACAGAAGACCAGCGAGAAGGCGCCGCGCAGCTGGGGCAGCAGCCGCTGGGCGGCGTTCTCGATGCCGGTGTCCGCGGCGCCGGTGGCCAGCAGGCCGGTGATCAGGTCCGAGTCGGTGGTCGCCCCGTTACGGGTAGGTGCACCGACTTTGCGGGCCTGCTTCAGCAGCTCGGCGGTGTTGACCAGATTGCCGTTATGCCCCAGCGCCAGACCGGACCCGGTAGCCGTGGTGCGAAACGTCGGCTGAGCGTTCTCCCAGATCGACCCGCCGGTGGTGGAATAACGGCAGTGCCCGATCGCGATGTGCCCGGACAGGCTGGACAGCACCTGCTCGTCGAACACCTGGCTGACCAGCCCGAGGTCTTTGAAGACCAGTACCTGCGAGCCGTCGGACACCGCGATGCCGGCGGCCTCCTGGCCCCGATGCTGCAGGGCGTACAAGCCGAAGTAGGTCAGCTTGGCGACCTCCTCGCCGGGAGCCCAGACGCCGAAGACACCGCACTCCTCGCGCGGTTCTGCGAAGTCGTCGGGACACTGGTCGTCTGAGCTGTGGTTGTCTGGGCGCTTGTGGTCGGGGTCATGCCGGGGCGTTTCGTGGCCCACCTGCGACTCCAGGTTGCTGACGAGTATCAAACGGCCGGACTGGCTGCATCTTCTAGTCTACGGGCCGGCGAGCTAGTCTACCGGCCCCCGCGCGGAATCATGGTCGCCGACCGAGCAGGGCCAGTAGCCGGGTCTGGGCGTCGGCGTCATCGCTCACCGCCACCGGCGGGGCGAACAAACCGCTTTCCGCCAGCTGGTCGACTTGCGGCTCGATGAACGCCAGCACGTCGCTGGCCAGTTCCGGGTCGAGTCCCTCGTCAGCCTCGATGCCCCGGGCCAGGTCCCAGGCGTGCACGGTCAGGTCCATGGTCATCTCTTGGCAGTACCCCTGGGCCGGCCGGCGCCCGTAGGACAGCTCGACCGACCGCCGAAGGGCACCCGGCGCCGCGAACGCCTCGCGCGCCGCGGCGGCAGCGCTCGCCCAGGCCGCTACCGGATCGTCGCCGAGCTGATCACCGTCGAAGCGATCCCCGATGTCCTCGATGGTGGCCCCGTCAAGCAGCAGCGGTGCCCACAGCTGCTCAGTCACCACATGGTTCACCAGCGCCCGAACGTCCCACTCGGTGCACGGCGTCGGGTTGTGCCACTGTTCTGGTCGCACCGCGCGGACTCGACGATCAAACTCACCAACCGCGCAAGCGAACCCCGACACCGTCATGTCCCCATGGTGGCCATATCCCGCATGATGCGCGAGCCAGGGCGAGGCGGCATGGAGACCGAACGCACTCCTTGTAACACCCCTTAGGTGTCCAGCGATGACACAGTTGGGGGATGGGGTGAGTTGTCTCGACTTTTTGACTACAGAGCGTCACAGTGCTCGCCGTGCGGCTGGAGCAGTGGACGCGCATGAAGGAACACCACAAGGCTTTCCTGGGAAGCATCCCAGGAATGTTCAAAGGAGGGGATATGAAGGTTTCGGGGATTTTCACAGCTGGCCACGGCCACGGTCACGACTGCGACGAAGACCGGCACCATAAGCACTCGGATCGGCATGACCGGGAGCACCGGTGCTCGGACCGCGACGACGACTGGGCGCGCAGGTACTTCGACCACTGCGACTGAGTACCAGCACGTAGCCGCAGGCAGATGATGGGCGGTGGCCCCCACGTCGGGAACGGGGTGGGGGCCACCGCCCTGCGCGGTCACCCCCGGTGCACCACTACGCCCGTCCCCCGCGGATATCCACCAACGGCAGCCACCCTGAGACGTCGGCCCGGGATCCTGATGCCGCGACCCGCCCCTGCGCCAGCGCGGCGGTCCAGGTCAGCCGGCCGGTAGCGAGCTCGAGCCAGGTCCGTGGATCGGTCTCCACCACGTTGGGTGGAGTGCCCCTGGTGTGTTTGGGCCCAGCGACGCACTGCACGGCGGCGAACGGTGGTACCCGCACTTCCACAGTGGCGCCGGGAGTCAGCTGCGCCAGACGTCGGAGACTGAGCCGGACCGCCTGCGCCAGCTCGGCGCGCGGCGGCTGCACCCCCTCGCCGTCCAGCCAGTCCGCAATCGCCCCGCTCAGCTTCTCCATCAGTCCTCCCAGGTTCTCGGGGTCAGGGGGCGAAGAGGGTGGGCAGAGTCGCTTCCCAAGCTGTACGGAGGTCGCTCAGGGTTAGGGGAGCCATCTCGGCGATCTGCAGTTCGGGACCGGGACGGACCTCTCCTAGCCGGGTCACCGGGACGCCGTGGTCGGTGCACAGCTGGGCGAGACAGCCCGCGCCGCTGCTGGGCACGCCGAGCAGGACACGCGCGGAGGACTCGGAGAACAGGGCGACGAACGGATCGAGGTGCGCCGGTAGGGTCACCCGAGCGCCGGCACCGCTGGACAGGCAGGCCTCCACCAGCGCCTGCGCCAGGCCACCGTCAGACAGATCGTGCGCCGCGCTCACCAGGCCGTCGCGGGATGCTGCGGCGAGCACTGCACCGATCGCCTGCTCGCGAGCCAGATCCACCGCAGGCGGCCGACCACCGAGATGCCCGTGCACCTCATGCGCCCACTGGCTGCCACCGAACTCGTCACGGGTGTCGCCGAGCAGCCAGATCTCGTCACCGGCAGCGCCCACTCCGGTGGGAATCCGCCGGCGGACATCGTCGATGACGCCGAGCACTCCGATCACCGGGGTGGGCAGGATCGCGGTGTCGGCGGTCTGGTTGTAGAAGCTCACGTTGCCCCCGGTGACCGGGATGCCCAGTTGCGCGCAACCGTCGGCCAGACCGCGGACAGCCTGCTCGAACTGCCACATCACGCCGGGATCGGTCGGGGCGCCGAAGTTGAGGCAGTTCGTCACCGCAAGCGGGGTGGCACCGGTCACCGCGACGTTGCGGTACGCCTCGGCCAGCGCCAGTTGGGTACCGGTGTAAGGATCCAGGGCGCAGTACCGGGAGTTGCAGTCGGTGGCCACCGCCACGCCGCGCTGGCTGGTCTCGTCGATGCGCAGCATGCCCGCGTCGCTGGGTTGGGCGAGGACGGTGGCGCCGCGGACGTAGCGGTCGTACTGGTCGGTCACCCACGCCCGCGAGCACAGCCCGGGGCTGGCCACCATCCGCAGCACCGTGGCTCGCAGGTCCTCCGGGGTGGACGGCCGCGCCAACACGTCCGGCGTGGAGCTTTCCACAGCGTCCTGAGTGGACGGACGTCGTACCGGCCGGTGATAGATCGGACCCTCGTGCGCGACGGTGCGAGGCGGCACGTCCAGCACGGTCTGCCCGCCGCAGGTGATCACCAGGCGATCGCCGTCGGTGACCTCACCGATCACCGTCGCGATGACGTCCCATTTCGCGCAGACCACCAGGAAGGCGTCGACGTCGGACGGTCGCACCACCGCGCACATCCGCTCCTGGGACTCGCTGCACAGAATCTCGGCCGGCGTCATACCCTGCGCCCGAAGGGGCACCGCGTCGAGGTCCACGTGCATGCCGCCGTCACCGGCGCTGGCCAGCTCGCTGGTCGCGCAGGCCAACCCGGCGCCACCGAGATCCTGGATACCGGTCACCAGGCCACCGTCGAAGAGTTCCAGGCAACACTCGATCAGCACTTTTTCGGTGAACGGATCGCCTACCTGGACGCTGGGCAGTTTCTTCCGGCTGGTGGGTCCCCCCGAACTGGCGCTGAAGCTCTCACTGGCCAGCACGCTGACCCCACCGATTCCGTCGAGGCCGGTCCGCGCGCCGAAAAGTATGATCTTGTTGCCGGCGCCGCTGGCGTGCGCCAGGTGCAGGTCAGCAACCCGCATCACGCCGATACACAACGCGTTGACCAGCGGGTTTCCCGCATAGGTTGGGTCGAAGACCAGCTCGCCACCGATGTTGGGCAAACCGAGGCAGTTGCCGTAACCCCCGATCCCAGCCACCACGGCCGGCAGCACCCGCGCGGTGTCCGCCGCATCGGCGGGGCCAAACCGCAGCGAGTCGGCCACCGCGACCGGTCGGGCGCCCATCGCCATGATGTCGCGGACAATCCCGCCGACCCCGGTCGCCGCGCCCTGGTAGGGCTCCACATAGGACGGATGGTTATGTGACTCGATCTTGAACGTGACCGCCCAGCCGTCGCCGACCTCGATGACGCCGGCGTTGTCCCCGATACCGGCGAGCATCCGCGCCCGCATCGCCTCAGTGGTCGTCTTCCCGAAATAGGCCAGGTGCACCTTGGAGGACTTGTAGGAGCAGTGCTCGCTCCACATCACCGAGTACATCGCCAACTCGGCGGCCGTCGGCCGGCGTCCCAGGATCTCCCTGATCCGCCCGTACTCGTCGTCGGCGAGGCCCAGCTCCCGGTATGGCTGCGGCTGATCAGGCGTGGCAGCCGCATGCTGCACAGAATCAACGACCACCCCCGCAGCGTACGGGCCACGCCGCAATCGCCGTTGGGAGTCGAATTGCGAACCGCGGTGCGAGGATAGACTCCCGCCGAAGGAGGCGACTGTGACTGATCCGTCGCTCGTGATGCCGTCTGGGGGCTGGACGGTTGAGGACCTCGACGCGCTGCCCGAAAGCCACCACCGGTACGAGTTGACGGACGGAGCGCTGACCGTGTCACCCTCACCGTCGAGCCTGCACCAGGCCGTCGTCGCCCGGCTGTACGGGCGCCTGGAAGCGGTCGCGCCCGAGCCGTTCGTCGTGACCCAGGCCGTGGAGATCCGGTTCGGGCGCCAGCTCACCCGCATTCCCGACGTCCTGGTGGTGCGCAGCGACAACCCGGGCCGGCACTGGTTCGCACCGGCAGAGGTACTGGCGGTGATCGAGATCGAGTCGCCGGGCAGCCACTTGGAGGACCGCGCCACCAAGCCTGCGCTCTATGCCCGCTACGGCATCCCGCACTACTGGCGCATCGAGCTGGAACCGCCCCTGGTCAGCGCTTACTGCATCGGTCACGGTGACTCCTACCAGATGATCGGGCCGCACCGGTGCCTGTCCGTCACCGAGCCCTTCGACCTCAACATCGCGGTTGCTGACCTGCTGCCGCTGTGGGCGGGACGCGGTAGTGGTCCTACCGTTCCCGAGCAAGGGTCCTAGCCGGAGCAGGCCGGATCAGCCAATGGGCCCCAACACTCTGTTCTGCGCTTCCCAACGCTCTGCGCTTCCCGAACTCCACGGCAGAGCTGTTCAGAGAACCCCGGGCGACTCTGCTGTGGAGTTCGGGAAGCAGGGGGCGATGGGGCCGCAGCCCGCGACGGAAGCCCACGATGTTGGGACCTGGTGACCTTCCCGCCCAAGAGGATTAGACGGGTACCGAACCGAGTACCGCGTCGATGACAGAGCGGAAAAAATCCAAGCCGTCGGTTGACGGGCCGGTGAGCGAGTCGATCGCGTGCTCTGGGTGCGGCATCAAGCCGACCACCCGGCCATCGGCCGACGCGATCCCGGAGATGTCGCGCACTGCGCCATTGGGGCTCGTCCCCAGGTAGCGCAGGACTACCCGCCCCTGACCCTCCAGCGCGGCCAACGTCGAGGAATCAGCCACATACCGGCCCTCGATGGACTTCAGCGGCACCACGATTTCAGCGCCAGCGGCATACCGACCCGTCCAGGCCGTGGCGTTGGTCTCCACCCTCAGACGCTGGTCCCGGCAGACGAAGTGCAGTCCAGCATTGCGCACCAGGGCGCCGGGCAACAATCCCGCCTCGCACAGGATCTGGAACCCGTTGCAGATGCCCAGCACCGGTGTGCCGCGACGGGCGGCGTCGACTACCGCTCGCAGTACCGGTTGGCGTGCGGCTATCGCACCGGCGCGAAGGTAGTCCCCGTAGGAGAACCCGCCGGGCACCACCACGGCGTCCACCCCGTGGAGATCGTCGTCGGCGTGCCACAGCGATACCGGCTGCGCCCCGGCGTGGCGCACCGCGCGGGCGGCGTCGACGTCATCGAGCGTGCCGGGGAAAGTGATCACGCCGATGCGGCACGCTGCGCTCGTCTGATCGGCACTCACAGCCGGCGCACCGTCCAGTTCTCGATCACTGGATTGGCGAGCAGCTCACCGGCGATCCGATGCAATGTCTCAGCGTCGACGTCGTCATCGACGTCAAGCTCGAAATGCTTGCCCTGCCGCACGTCGCGCACCCCGCGCAAGCCCATCCGGGGCAACGCGCGCACGATCGCCTGACCCTGCGGATCAAGGATTTCAGGCTTGGGTACGACGTCGACGACCACTCGCGGCACGGTGCCGAGGCTACCTGTGTTCTCCCGCTTCGTGGCACGCTTGCCGGTGAGGTCACCAGCGGCCATCAGGATGGGCGCTCAACGCAGGAGGTTGTATCCGTGCAGATCGTGCATTTCGGGCAGTCCTGCGTGCTGGTGGAGATCGGGACCGCTCGGTTGCTGCTGGATCCGGGGATCTACTCCGCCGGCTTCGACGATCTCACCGGACTGGATGCCATCCTGGTAACCCACCAGCACCCCGATCACCTTGACCTTGCCCGGATGCCCGCGTTGCTCGCCGGCAACCCGGCGGCGCAACTACACGTCGACTCCGGCTCAGCGCCGCAGTTGACCAGCGCCGGCATCGCGCATCAAGTGGTCAGCCCTGGCCAACAGCTCCAGCTGGCCGGGACGGCGGTGGAGGTGGTCGGCGGCGATCACGGCGTGATCCACCCGGACATCCCGGTGGTGCCGAATAACGGCTATCTGATAGCGGGTGACACCGGCACCGTCCTGCATCCGGGGGACTCTTTCACCGTGCCAGCTCGCGATATCGACGTGTTGCTGCTGCCGACGGCGGCGCCGTGGCTGAAAGTCTCAGAGGCGGTGGATTATCTCCGCACCATCGCGCCGCGGCTCGCGGTGCCGATTCACCAGGCCATCTTGGCCACACCCGAGAAGTACTACGGGCTGTTCCGTGAGCTCGCCCCCGCGGGCACTGACATCGAAGTTGCCGCGCACGCGGAGGCGATGAAACTCTGACCAGGCGGTGGCCTTATTCCCCTGCCGTGAGCTGACCGGAGTGCGGGCCACCGCCGGGCGAGCCGCATGGTGTGAGCTACCCTTGAATCCGGTCAAATCCGTCGCCGCGGGTCGCGCTTTCGTTGCGCAATCCGCCGTTGTAGTACCCGTTGTTGGACCTGACCGAAGGGTTGTAGACGCTGTAGTAAGGATAGCTGTTGATGCCGTGATCCCCCGCGTAACAGTCCCCAGCACTGCAGCCGAAGTTCGAGTAGCTGTCGCGGCCGCTTCCGCCGTCGCCACCCATCACAAAGACCTGTGAAATCCTCATATCGCTCCTGTTCTGGCCGATGGAGGAGCCATGCAAAGCCAAAAAAACCCGGACCGGCCTCGGAATCGCCTGCAGCCCCCTATGAGCGCGCGGTCGAGCGCCGCGCTCGGCAGCAATCCCCGAGGTGATCCGAGCTGGTCCCCCCTTACTCTCCGTGGTCACGCAACCTCGAAAGTAAGCCATACCGGTGACGATTGCAACGATAACTTACCGTATGCAACCGACCACGCTCAGTGGTTCAGCCATGCCGCCGACGTTGTCGCGGCGGACACAACAAGGGGGCGCCGGCCTGGTGTGGCCGACGCCCCCCGTGATGGGACCGTTGTGCGAACTGCCTGGGCTACTTCGGTGCGACCACCTGGCTGAGGAGGTCACCGGTGTCGCCGACTACCGGCAGCTGGTTCAGCAGACTGGTCAGCATTGACGGCAGCGGCCCGGCGGGCAGCGCCGGCAACTCCGGCAACCCGAGTGCTGAGATCTGCGGCAGCAGGTCCAGCGACGGGATTATCGCCTGGCTAGAAGCGGGATCCTGTCGCGCAGACGCCGCGGCCATCTCCCGCAACACACCTGCGTTGGCCGACCTCAGGAGTAGCGGCGAGGTCTCGATGCCGTGCGCGTTGCCGTTGACGGTGCGCGGGATACCCGCAACACCGACGATAGCGCTGATGGATGACGTGTCCCCATGGATTTGCCTGGCGGTCCTGAGGATGTCATCTGCCTGACCCGTGACCAGAGCAACCCGACCCCTGATGTCGTAGACATTGTTCAGGGTTCCGGAAAGCTCACCGTCGATGGAGTGGACGGAAGCGTTGATCGTTCCCGTGAGGCCCAGAATATTGACCAATCCCGGACCGATTGTTCCCACCGCCTGGTTGATCGTGAGCACTGAAGCGTTGATCTGCTTTGCCGACTTGTTGATCGGACCAACAGTGTCGCCCACCTGCTTGAGGCTGGCGTCGATGCTGCTGGCCGAGTCGGCGATGCGGCCGATCGTCGGGCTGAGGTTCGAAGCCGCATCACGGATCTGGTTCGCGGTATCCGAGACCTTGGTGAGGATCGGCACCGTGTTGAGCTTTTGGTTGATCGGCGTCAGCGAACTGTTGATCTGGCCGACCCGGCTCTCAATCCGGTTAGCCGCCGCCAAGATGCCGGTTAGGAAGATCACCGCAGTTAGTGCCCAAAGGATCACAATGACGAGCATGATCCCGGGGAGGGCTTGCGACGTTAAGCGTTGTCGTGCCATTAGTCACCTCCTACGGTCGGGCCGGGTCGCACCGCAGCGGAGGCAGCAAGGCCAGGGTGGGTGAGGTGCAGATGTTGGTCAGGTGGCGGTTGGTCTCGGCGAGCTGCAGGTTGATGGTGCTGAGGTCGTTCTCAGCACCGATCAGGGCAAAGTTGATCGAGTTGACCTGCGGCGTCACCAATGCGGTGCCTCGGCTGTCCGCGTTTTGAATCGACTCTAGCGTGCCGTCGATCGACTGTGCGAGCCCGAGGACGTTGAGCAGCACGTTGGAGGTGTCAATCAACGAGGTGGAGATGGCCGCCGCCGACTGACCGGCACCGACCAGCGTTCCCGAGGTGTTGACCAGCGATCCTGCGGTGTTGACCAACGACCCGGAGGTGTCCTTCAGTGATGCGTCGATGTTCTGCGCCGTGCCCCTGATCGAGACCAGGGAAGCGGTGGCGTCGGCCACCTGGCCGCGAATCGGCTTCAAGGAGGTGTCGATGTCGGTCAGCGCGGCGTTGATCGTCTGGATGTAGTTGGGCAGGGGCTGGACGTTACCTGTCGCGCCCGTCACCGAACTCGACGCCGTGAACAGGCCGTTGTCGATCGACTCCAGCGCTCGGACGATACCGATCAGGAAGCCGATGACCACGATGACGACGATGAGACCCAGCGTGGTGAAGATCCACAGAAACCGAGCGAACGAACTCGAGGCGGCCGGAGGTGCGGTTGACGAGGTTCTATCGAATTGCGTTGTTGTCATCTTCCATCCTCCTTTAGCAGCCCGGCTGCGGCGGGTTGATCAGGCCAAGAATGCGCACCTTGGCATCGATGCAACGAGACGTGAGCTCAGCTCTGATCGCCTGGTTGAGGATGTTGCCGGAGTCAGTCCTGATGTTGTGGGCGATCACGACGGTCCTAGAAAGGGCGTCATTGATGTTCGCCGCGTCGACATCGATGCGGTTGGCGACATCAAGGATGGCCGATGCGCGGTTGTCGATGCCCTTCGCGGTGCTGTTGATCGTGAATGCGGTCCCGTTGATGGTCCCGACGCTACCGTTGATGCCCTGCGCGGTGCCGTTGATCGTGGTCGCCACACCGTTGATCGTCCCGGCCGTGCCGTTGATGGTCCCCGCGGTACCGTTGATCGACTTCGCCAAGCCGTCGATGTCCCGTGCGGTTGCGTCTGCCGTGGTGAGCAGGCCCTGCAGCGGCTTCGCGCTCTGCAGGATCGAGGCGGCAACCTCGTTGGTCCGGTTCAACTCGACGACCGAGTTGGTCGCGACGTTGATGTTGCCGGCATTTCCGGCGATCGTCTGGGCCTTCTTGTCAATGCTCTGCGCCGCCGCCAGGGTTCGGGCGAGCAGCGCGGCCGCTATGCCGATGACCAAGACACCGACGACAAGGATCACCACACTGACTACGTTGAACAGTCCAGCTCCTCCAGATCCCCTGGATCGAGCATCCGTTCTAGCCAACTCCACCACCGCTTCCTTAGTGCAGGATTTTTCATGCTAGGGAAGCGTGCTGGGCGGGGAGTCGTGGCGGGACAAATGAGTGTCGCCGCAACGGCCGTCGCCGCTGGACGGCCTCCTTTCATCAACACGCCTCCCCGGGGCAGCTGCTCCCGTCAGGTACGCGGCAGCTTGGACGAAGTCGACCAAGAAAGCAAGTGGGTGACCGTGGTGGACAGAGCGTAGTGGCCTCACCCGCCGCGGAACGGCTGTAAGGTCCACGAGAACGTCCGCGGAGCCCTTTGCGGTCAGCTCTCCGCCGTTCTCCGGGCCTTTAAGATGATCTTCACACCGTCTTTGAGCTGCGTTGATGGCAGAGGGTAAAGGCAATGGCACGCACGGTGGGAAGCGGGGTTAGCCCGGTGTCCCGGGCCACTCATCCAGCGCGAGAGTCCTTCCGGCTGTAACTCAACGTGACTTTGTGGGAGGGCAGCTTCCCGGCAATACACCGAAGTCGGGCACGGCGTGCTGCGTGCTACTACGGTGAGTCAGGGCGCCACCCTAATGAGTGGAAAAGCCGTCATTCACCCGGAATAGTCGCTTACTGGTGCGTCACGGCCAGCGCTGGCGGTAATCGGTACCGGGCGGCATCAGCGCAATACGCGGGCAATCGCGGGCGGCTCGCAGGTGCCCGGGGGATCAGCCGAGGCGCCGCACCAGCCGGACCAGTACCCAGGTCACGACTAACCAGAAGACTGCAGGGACACCGTAGTCGATCACTAGGCGCGTTCTGGGGTCGACCGGGTTGAACAGACCACGGAAACCCAACTGGAGCCGGTCTGCCCAGTACGTCAGGAACATGGTGATGCCGTTGGTCGGGTTGGCATTGCCCAACGTGAGCACCACATGCGCCACCAGGATCAGGACGATGACCCCGCCCACAGTCCGGATCAGAGTCGCCAGGATGGCAGCGATCCTGGTACGCGTCCCGCGGACCGCTGTGCGGCTTGAGCCCATGGCAAGAAGTCTGCCACGGGCGACACGTTGGGTGCACGAGTGCTCACCACGCAAGTTCCTGAGAATCTGCCATGAGTGGTTCTCACCATCCGGGAGGCGGTTGCGTGCCGCCGGGGCGCTCCGACTACCGTGACCGGGTGGCACGCGCTCTCCTGCTTCGCTGCCGCGGCGGGGTCTGACCACGACCGGCCCCCCGTCGCGGAGTCGCTCGCGCGCATCCGCCGGTCGGATATCCGGCTAGCCGAGAGCCCGAGGTCATGGCCCCAAAGTTCGCAGCGCAGCAGACGATGGCTTCCCAGCCCACCGACATCAGCACCAGCACCTTCGCCGCAGGCAGTACCAGCCGGATCCGGCTCCCAGCGGGCCAGACTCCCAGAGACCAACCCAGTTGGAACGTCCAGCGCGGTTGCGCCATGCCCGCGCATCGCTACCGGCCGTTCGCTCAGACCGTAGAGCCGGTATCACTGCCGGACCGCACCTGGCCCGACGTCACGATCAGCCGGGCACCGCTGTGGTGCGCGGTGGACCTGCGAGACGGCAATCAGGCCCTGATCGACCCGATGAGCCCAGTCCGCAAGCGACGAATGTTCGAGCTGCTGGTGCGGATGGGCTACAAGGAGATCGAGGTCGGGTTCCCGTCGGCCAGCCAGGCCGATTTCGACTTCGTTCGAGAGATCATCACCGAGGACGCGGTGCCCGAGGACGTGCGCATCCAGGTGCTGTCACAGTGCCGCCCCGAGCTGATCGAGCGTACCTTCGAGGCGCTGCACGGCGCGGCTAAGGCAATCGTGCATATCTATAATTCGACGTCGATTCTGCAGCGTCGGGTGGTGTTCCGGGAGGAACGCGAAGGAATCAAGAAGATCGCCACCTCGGCGGCCGAGATGCTGGTCGAGTACGCGGGTAAGTACTCCGAGACGGATTTCCGGTTTCAATACTCGCCGGAGTCCTACACCGGCACCGAGCTAAGCTACGCCGCCGAGGTGTGTAATGCGGTCACCGAGATCTGGCAGCCGACGCCAGAGGCGCCGGTGATCCTCAATCTGCCGGCCACTGTCGAGATGGCCACCCCCAACGTCTACGCCGACTCAATCGAGTGGATGCACCGCAACCTGGACAGACGCGACGCGGTGATCCTCTCGCTGCACCCGCACAATGACCGCGGCACCGCGGTGGCCGCCGCTGAACTGGGCTACCAGGCCGGCGCCCAACGCATCGAGGGCTGCCTGTTCGGCAACGGGGAGCGCACTGGCAACGTGTGTCTGGTAACGCTAGGAATGAACCTGTTCAGCCAGGGAATCGACCCTCAGGTCGATTTTTCCGATATTGACGAAATTCGTCGCACGGTGGAGTACTGCAACCAGCTGCCGGTTTCCGAGCGTCATCCCTACGGTGGTGATCTGGTTTATACCGCGTTTTCCGGCAGCCACCAGGACGCGATTAATAAAGGACTGCAGGCGATGGAGGCCGACGCTGCCGCGGCGGCGGTCGAGGTGGACGCGCACCGCTGGGAGGTACCGTACCTGCCCATCGATCCCAAAGACGTCGGTCGCACCTACGAGGCCGTGATCCGGGTGAACTCCCAATCCGGCAAGGGCGGCGTCGCCTATGTCATGAAAGCCGAACATCA
The DNA here is from genome assembly GCA_025924655.1 of Pseudonocardiaceae bacterium. Lineage (GTDB taxonomy): Bacteria > Actinomycetota > Actinomycetes > Mycobacteriales > Pseudonocardiaceae. The sequence goes on from JAICHZ010000037.1 coordinate 17,946, forward strand.
GTTGGATCTGCCGCGCCGGCTGCAGATCGAGTTCTCTCGGATCATCCAGCAGCATACCGACACCGATGGTGGCGAAGTCTCACCGCAGCAGATCTGGGACATCTTCGCCGAGCACTACCTGGACCGGCGCATCCCGCTGCGAGTGCTGCGCCACCAGCTATCCGACGACGGCGAAGGCCACGACGAGATCTGCGCCAGCGTCATGGTGGAGGGCGATGAACATCAGATCAGCGGCTCGGGCAACGGTCCGATCGCGGCCTTTGTAGACGCTCTGGCTGCCCTGGGGTTTGACGTTCGGGTGCTGGACTATTTCGAGCACGCAATGTCAGCCGGGGACAACGCCGCGGCAGCGGCATACGTCGAGTGCACGGTCAACGATCAGGTGCTGTGGGGCGTCGGCGTCTCCGGATCGATCGTC
>JAICHZ010000038.1 GCA_025924655.1 Pseudonocardiaceae bacterium
ACACGCGGGCGGCGACCACAACGCAGGGCATCATGGGCCGGTGACCGATATCGCACCCCGCTTGGTGGCCGGGCGCTACCGGCTCGGCGCGGTGCTGGGCCGGGGAACCATGGGCACGGTGTGGTCAGCACACGACGAGGTACTCGGGCGGCCGGTCGCGGTCAAGGAGGTGCTGCTGCCGCCCGGCATCCCGGACGCCGAAGCGGACGCGCTGCGGGAGCGGTCGTTGCGGGAGGCCAGAGCGATCGCCGCGCTGTCGCATCCCAACGTGGTGACCCTCTACGACGTGGCCCGGGAAGGCGCGGCGCCATTCGTGGTGATGGAGCTGGTGGCGTCGGCGAGCCTGGCGGAGCTGTTGCGTGACGGTCCGCTGCCGCCGCATCGGGTGGTCGATATCGGGGCCGCGGTGGCGGCGGCCCTGCAGGCCGCGCATGCCGCGGGCATCACGCACCGCGACGTCAAGCCCGGCAACGTGCTGATGGCGCACGACGGCCGGATCAAGCTCACCGACTTCGGGATCGCCCGCAATCCGGCCGATCAGACCTTGACCGCGACCGGCCTGATGCTGGGCTCCCCCGCTTACATCGCTCCGGAGATCGCCTCCGGTGGGCCGATCAACCCGGCGGCAGACCTGTGGGGGCTCGGCGCGACGCTGTTCGCCGCCGTCGAGGGCAGGCCCCCGTACGACGCGGGCACCGCGATGGCGACAGTAAGTGCGGTGGTGCACGACGAGGTACCCCCAACGTCGTGTACTGGACCGCTCGCCGAGGTGATCAGCGGGTTGATGGTCAAGGATCCAGCCCGCCGGATCCCGTTGTCGCAGGTACGCCAGCTGCTGGGAACACCGCCCGACCCGGCTGCGCCCCGATCAGCGCAGCGTAGCGTCACGGCCACTGACCCCGTGCGCGTCGCCGGACATATCCTGGCAGCATCCGAGACGCCGCGCCGACCCGCTGCGCCACTCGCAACTGACCCGGGTCCACTGCCCTTCGCCGTGCCGCCGGACGCTGATCCGCACACCGCTAACAGCCACTCGACGGCACGTCGAGCCAAGGGAACCGGCGCCGGACGCAGAGCGATCCTGTGGATCTTGGCCGTGGTGGCGTTCTGTGGCGCCGCCATCACCGGCTTCGGTGCCGTCCGGGTGGCTGGTGGGCGGCCGCCGGTCCCCCATCTGGGAGGTCAACACACCCCGGGCAGCACCGCCGATGACGTGGTGCTCATCCCCCGGACGCTGCAGGTCGTCGAACCGGCCGGCATCCCGCCGGCACGGTTCACCGTCACCGTTGCACCGGGTTGGCCGGTGTTCCTCGAGCAGCGCGGGCTGGGATCGGCCGCGGACACCATGGCGCGCTTCGTGTCCCCGGACGGTTCGGAGGTCGTCGCCGTAGAGCGGGTCACCGGAGCGCTCGCCGGTGGCGGCGCCGACCAATACCTGACCAGCTATCTGCGCAAGCTGGCACAGGCGGTGCCGGAGCTCGTCGAGACTCAGCGACAGAAACTGTCCGGCGGCGCGCTGGACGCCACGTTCCGCACCCAGGAGGGCGGCGAGCTGCGCCGCACCACCTACCTGCGACTGATCCCGGCCAAGGCGGACCTGTGGATAGTGTCGGTCACCGTGCCCACCGACCGTGAGGGCGCGGGGCGGATGAAGCTGTTCGAGCCGGTGGTGGCGGACTTCGCTCCCAGCCCGTAGTTCCCCGGTCCATAGTTCCCCGGCACGCTGACCCTAGGCTGCCGGTCGTGACTGACCCGGCACAGCTGGCCCGAGACGCCGCCGCGGTGCTGGCCCAACGCACCGGGGCGCCCACGCACGACATCGCGGTGGTGCTCGGCAGTGGCTGGCGCCCCGCGGCTGACGTGCTGGGCGCTCCCGCCGTCGAGATGTCGGTCGCCACGCTGCCGGGGTTCGCCGTACCGCAGGTCATCGGGCACGCCGGGACAGTCCGGTCGGTGCAGCTGCGCGGCCCGTTAGGCGAGCGCCGCGTCCTGGTGCTGCTCGGTCGCGCGCATGGCTACGAGGGTCATGACGCGGCGCAGGTCGCCCATGGAGTGCGCACCGCCTGCGCGGCGGGAGCGCGGGTGGTGGTTCTCACCAACGCCGCCGGTGGCATCACCGAGGGGCTGTCGGTCGGCCAACCGGTGCTGATCTGTGACCACCTCAATCTCACCGCGACCTCGCCGCTGGTCGGGCCCCGGTTCGTCGATCTCACCGACACCTACTCACCCCGGTTGCGCGCGCTCGCCCGGGAGATCGACCCGAGCCTGGTCGAGGGCGTCTACGCCGGGCTCCCCGGTCCGCACTTCGAGACACCGGCCGAGATCCGCATGTTGAGCGTGCTGGGTGCGCATCTGGTCGGGATGTCCACCGTCCTGGAGGCCATCGCCGCGCGTGCCGAGGGCGCCGAGGTGCTGGGCATCTCGCTGGTCACCAACCTCGCTGCCGGTCTCACCGGCGCACCCCTGAACCCGCAAGAGATGCTAGCCACCGCCGCCACCTCCGCGGTCCGAATGGGCACCCTGCTCCGCGACCTGCTCACCCGGCTTTAAACGCATTCAGCGGGCTCAGCGGGGTTAAATGGGTGTCGATAGCCCCGCTGAGCCCGCTGAATGCGGAACGATGTTATAAAACGCTGGTGGCTCGGCCGAAACTGCACGATGATGCGTTGCGGATCCGGCTGCTCGACGTCGCGGGAGGAGTGCTCACCGCCGAGGGCCCGGATGCGCTGAGCCTGCGCCGACTCGCTGCCGCCGCGGACACTTCGACCAGCGCGGTGTACGCCTTGTTCGGCGGCAAGGCCGGGATTCTTCGGGGCCTGTTCATCGAAGCGTTCACCAGGTTCGCGGCCCATCTGGACACGGTGACGCCCTCGGACGATCCGCTGGCCGACCTACTTGCGCTTGGCCGCGCCTACCGGGCCAGTGCGCTGGCCGACCCGCATCTGTACGCGGTGATGTTCGGTTCCCCGGTGCCCGGTTTCGAACCCGCCCCGGAGGATTACGCACACGCCGAGGCCACCTTCGCCCCGCTGCTCGACACGGTCCGCAGGGCGGTCGCGGCGGGTCTACTACGCGATGTCGCCCCGGAGCTGATCGCCACGGCGCTGTGGGCAAACGTGCACGGCCTGGTGTCACTGGAGCTGGGCTGCGCAATGCCGCCTGCAGCCGGGCCACCCGGTGCGTTGTTCGAGGCCGCGATCCGCGCCACCCTCGACGGCTGGCGGGTAAGGTCATGATCATTGTGACTATTGACGCCTCGTTGAGGAGGCCCACTGGTGACCGACTGTGCCGCCCTGTACCGCGAGTCCCGCGAGCGCATCGCCGCCCTGGTCCATGATGCGAGCGAGGAACAGCGGGCGCGCACGGTGCCCGGCTGCCCAAAGTGGACCGTCAGCGACACGGTGGCGCATCTGGCCGCCAATGCCGCCGACGAAGTTACGGGCAGGCTGACAGGGGTTCCGGATGATGAGCAGACCGCCGCCCAGGTCGAGCAACGCCGTGGCCGACCCCTCGAGGAGATACTCGCCGAGTGGGACGGCGCCGCGAAACTGGTCGAGCCAGCTATCGCGGCGCACCCGCTGGCGATCGCTTGGGTCAATGACGTGCTCATCCACGAAGCCGACATCCGTGGTGCCCTGGGTGCCGGACGTCCGCCGGAGCCGGCGTGGACCGCGGCGCTGGAGTTGGTTCGCCCCGTCCTGCTGAGAAGGCTGGGCCACTTAGGCGAACTCAGGATCCTCACTGGCGAGGACCGATTCATCGTGGGTTCCGGCGAGCCCGTGACGACGGTCGAGGTGGATCTCTACGAGTTCTGGCGGTCTGCGCTCGGCCGGCGCAGCCGGGCGCAGATGGCCGCCTGGACGTGGTCCGGTGACCCGGAGCCTTACATACAGGCGATCCCGAGATTCGGTCCTACCGAGGTAGCGCTTACCGAGCCGGCGGCTCCGACTCGGTAACGGCAGCTACGCTGCCGCGCATGGCTGCGGATATTGTGCCGATTGAGCTCTCGGTGACCGCTGGTGACCTGGTGACGCTGTGGGCGCCGCGCTGGCGGGCCGACGGTGAGGAGTGGGAGGCGTTCCTCGGCGACGACGAGTATCTGTTCGCCTTCGCCGACGTCGCAGCGTTGGTCGGTTTCGTGCGCACCGCCGGTGTTCACGATCTGGTCGACCATCCGGCCTGGGGGGTGGTCCCGCGGTTGCTCGCGCCGGACCTGCGGCCCGCGGACGCCCATCGTTACGACCTGGTCGGAGTACCCGAACTGGTCGCGCAGTCGCCGGACACCTGGGTGATCGGCGAACTCGCCGACGTAGTGTCGATCGCCCGCTCGCTGGCCGATGTCTGCGGCCTGGACGTGATCCACGAGGTGCTCGACTCCAGCGCCGGGTTCGCCATGCTCGACGGTGGCACGCTGGCCTTCGGCGGTCGGGACGGCGCGCGGCACTGGGATGCGTTGTGCACCGTGATCGCGCAGCGGTGGGACGAGGTGATCGATGCCGTCGACGGGGTGATTCGCAGCCCTGACGTCGACCCGGCGGCGCTGGACGCGGCGGCGACCGAACTGTCCGAGGCGCAGTCCGCGCTTGAGGCGCAGCAGGCGGACCTGGCGGCGACCGAAGCCGAGATCGCCGGCGATCCTGCGCTGGCGTTCTGGTCGGAGGTCGGCATCGACCCGATCCGGATCATCAGTGATCTGGGTGATCACTACACGCTGCGCTGCTACCTCGACGACGCGCCGGTCTTTCTCGGCAGCGGCGGACGCATCGACGTCGTCAGCTCGCCGCGTGCGCTAACCCGCTACCTCACCGACAACCCGCAGGGCCACGACCTCGACGCGGTGTCCACCTGGTCGCAGGTGACCCAGCGTGCACAGGATCGTGAGCTCGCGGTCGCGGTTGACCAGGGCAACACCTACGTGCTCGCCGGCTTGGCCGACGACCTCGCCGGGGGTCCCGAGACGGTGGATCCCAGCCAGCTGGAGCTGGCTGTGGAACTGATCACCGACGCCGAGCGGTGGGCTGGCTCGGACGCCGCGGACAAGGCGTTGGCCAGTTCGGAGCCGCTGGGCTGGCTGGTCTCGTTCCTGGTGCGGCCGGACCCGACCCGGCTGGCGCCCAGCGCTCCCTTTGACACCGAAGCGGCCTCCTGGCGTGACCTCGTCGGCGGTTTCGAAGACCGGCTGCGGGTGCACTGAGCCTGCGGCGGGACGCCATAGTGCGATCTGGCCTGGAGATCACCACTGCGCAGCGTGTCTCCCGGTTGCCGCAGTCGCCGCCGGGATGGTTAGGATTCGCGCCCACCAGGATCGGTCCGTTCCCCTTAGCGAAGGCCAAGCCCGTGACTAACACAGCGACGCAATCCTTCGATCGGATGCGCAGCATGCTCGTGCGCGCCGCCGAGATCCGCGACAGCGAGCAGCAGCAGATCTTCGACGCGCTGGACGAGATCCACGCCCGGCTGGCTCCGTTGGAGTCGCTGGGATCGGTGCGCAAGCGGCTGTCGGAGATGCCGGACCGCACCGAGGTCAGCGTGTTAGCCGAACGGGTCGATGAAGCACTGTCGAAGCTCGAAACCCAGGACAGCGCCATCGCCGGACTGTGCCGCGCTGTCGAGTCGATCGTGGACAAGCTGGCCACCCCGTTCGCGGAGCTCGGTGGACGGCTGGACGGGATGGCGGGCCGGTTCGAAGGCGTCGCCGGGCGGATGGACGGCCTGGAGGACCGGATCGCGGGGTTGCACAAGCGGATCGACGACCTGGATCACCACCTCGACCGGCAGGACGCCAGGCTCGACGGGCTGCCCGCTGCCGTGCACGGGCCAGTGCGCGAGCACATCGGCAGCACCGAGACCGGGCTCCGGAGCCGGCTCGACGAGGTCGACAAGGGCGTGCATGAGTCGCTGTCCGGTGCGCTGGAATCGGTCACCCATCGGCTCGATGCCCTGTCCACCCGGCTCGATGGGGTGGAGGAAGGTGTCGGAGGCCGGATCGGCTCAGTCACCGAGCTCCTGGGGGTGCTCGATGGCGCGCTGGCCCACCGTCCCGATGCCGACGCGCTGTCCGGCCTGGTCCGGCAGGCGAACCAAGAGTCCGAGATGCGCTACACGGCGCAGTTGGACGAGGCGATGGCCACCTTCGCCGAAATCATCATGGGCGGTGGTGCACCCGCTCCCCTCCCTGCCACCCCACCGCCGCCGCCCCGTCCAGCCCAGCGTCGGGTCCGCGCTCGCAAAGTTCCAGATCCGGAGGAGGGCGGCGTCGTGATCGACGCCGCCTCGTGAGTGCTCACCAGTGCTATAACACTGTTTGCCACTCACAAGCCGAAGGCATCCGGCAACAGGTCGCCGACCGGACGGATGCCGTGCGGGGTGTCCACCAGGCAGCTCGGTCCGCCGAGCTCGTGGAGCAGCTGACGGCAGCGGCCGCACGGCATCAGCAGATCGCCGGTGCCGGAGCGGCAGGCCACCGCCACGAACCGGCCGCCGCCTGACAGCCGCAGCTGCCCGGCCATTGTGCATTCCGCGCACAACGCCAACCCGTATGAGGCGTTCTCCACGTTGCAGCCGGTCACCATCCGGCCGTCATCGCACAGCGCGGCGGCACCCACCTGCAGCCGCGAGTAGGGGCAGTAACCGAGTGCCGCGGCCTGCACCGCAGCGCAACGCAGCGCGTCCCAGTCGATGTCCGTGGCGCAGTCGATGTCCTTGTCGCAGTCGATGTCCGTGTCCCGGTTGGTGTCGCTGTTCACCAGATGAGCATCCCCTACCGGATCCTCATCTGCCGCCCAGCTAACCTTCGTCCGGTGCGGATGGTCCGATCCCGAGTACTTGCGGTACTGGTCATTGCTCTCGGTGCGATCACCCTGCTGGGCGCGGCGCCCAGCGCAGCGCAGTCCGCGTGCTCCCAGCAGGTCGCCCCGCCGCCACCGGTCGACTCCTCAGAAGCCCCGCTTCCGGGTTCTGCGCTTCCGCCTCCGATGTCGGTTCCGGACCGTCCGGTGGGCGGGCCCCGGATGGGCGATTGCGGGCTGATACTGCCCGCCGGTGCGCCCGCCCCCCCGGCGGGAATCAGCTCGATGTCCTGGCTGATCGCTGATGCTGACTCCGGTGACGTGCTCGCCGCCAAGGATCCGCACGCGCGCAACCGTCCGGCCTCGACGCTGAAGTTGTTCACCGCCCTGCTGGCCGCTGACCAGCTACCCACCGACCGGGTCGTGGTGGGCACGCAGGCCGACGCCGACCAGGACGGCAGCCGCGTCGGTATCGGCCCGGGCGGTCGCTACACCGTCCGGCAGTTACTCACCGGCTTGTTCCTGGTCTCCGGTAATGACGCCGCCCACGCCCTGGCTGATCAGTTGGGCGGGGTCACCGCGACCGTCGCGCAGATGAATGAGTTGGCGGCTCGGCTGGGTGCGCTGGATACCCGCGCCGCCACCCCGTCCGGATTGGATGGCCCGGGCATGAGCGCGTCAGCCTACGACCTGGCGTTGGCATTTCGTCAGGTGCTCAACCGCCCGCTGCTGGTGGAGCTGATGGGGACCAAGCAGGCGAACTTCCCCGGCTACGGCAAGCGACCCGGGTTCGTGGTCAGCAACGACAACAAGCTGCTCAGCACCTACCCCGGCGCGATGGGCGGCAAGACCGGGTTCACCGACGACGCCCGGCATACCCAGCTCGACGCCGCGCAGCGCGGCGGCCGGCGCCTGATCGTGGTGCTGATGCGCGGCGAGCAGCGGCCGGTGTCGATGTCGGAGCAGGCCGCCAGGCTGCTCAACTACGGGTTCTCGCTTGCCCCCGGTCACCCGGTCGGTCGGCTGGTGGACGCGGCTCCCCCAGCCGAGGCCGGCCCGGACGGGGCTCCCGGTGCCCTTGGCGCTGCGCCAGGTGCCGGGGTGAACACCGCGTCCCGGAACTCGACGGCTGGATTCGACCAAGGCGGGCTGCTCCCGGTGGTGTTGTGGATCGGGCTGGCGATCGCCGTGCTGGCGGGACTCGGTGCGCTCGTCTCCCGCCAGCGGCACCGCTAAGCCGCGACGCTGTCCGTGGCGCGCTGGAAGATCAAGATCCGAGGCAAGGGCGACTGCGCCTGACCGGTCGCGCGACGAGTGGCCGCCACATACTCTGACGCTCGGCATTCAATGTCGAGCCGCCCATGCTCGTCACTGCCTTGTCTCGCTCGGAGTGAGGCCAAAAATTCCAACGCTCGACGACGCTACCGAAGGAGCACCATGTCGGTTCTGCACCGTCCTGCGTCTCAGAAGGCCACTCCCGACCGTACTCCGGTCGTTGCTCTCGACCTGGATGTCGCCGGAGTACATCGCACGATTTGGCTGAAGCTGGAAAGTCACAATCCTCATGGTTCACTCAAAGACCGGACGGCGGAGACACTGTGGGAATCTGTTCGCAACCGTGTGCACCCAGCGGAAGGTGTCATCGAGTCCACCTCCGGAAACCTGGGCATTGCCCTGGCAGCACGGTGCGCGGAGCACGACGTACCGTTCACAGCCGTCGTAGAACCACGCACCAGCCCGACCTCAATTAACATGATGCGACGTTACGGTGCACGGATCGTGATGATTCATCGCCTAGACGCCAGAGGTGGTTATCTCCTCAACCGCTTGGCGTACGTCCGTGAGCAGCTCCTGGCACGGCCCAAGCTGGTCTGGACCAATCAGTACGAGAATGATGCGAACCCGCAGGCGCACCGCGAGCGGACCGCACCAGAGTTGTGGAAACAGATCTCCCGTCCGGCCACTGTGATGCTGGCGGTCTCCACCGGTGGCACGCTGGCAGGCTTCCAACAGTTCGTTCAACGGCACCGGATCCCCTGGACCGTCGTCGGGGTGGACGTCGAGGGATCTTTCGCGCTGGTGGACGAGATACCTGGAACACGAGTTCTAACCGGCATCGGGTCCAGCCAACGATCAGCTTTTGTACGCACTGGAGCAGCGCCACAGGTCATCGTTTCAGCTGGTGAAGCCGTGGCCGCATGCCTATTGATTTCAGATGTGGCTGGTATTGCCCTAGGCGGTAGCTCTGGAGCGCTGATTGCGGCCGCGCTGCGGTGGTTTCACGTCAACCGCCATGACGACACCGATATCGCTGTCGTGTGTCCGGACGGCGGTGACAGATATCAGAGCACTGTTTACTCCGCCCAGTGGCGAAAGGAGAACATCGCCGTCCACCGGCCCGCACCACATGTCGAGGTGCTGCGTGTGCACCACGGACATCGGGAATCGAGCGGAAGCTGATGGCAGAAAGCGTTTTGTTCCTGAACAGATCCACGATCCTGACGTGCGTCGCGGCACTCGACATATTCGCGGTCATCGCGGACGTCCTGCGCGACCATGCCGCACAACGCGCCGTTATTCCGGAGGAAGGCTACTTGGCCTGGACAAACACCGGCGGCGCCTACTGCAGATCCATCGCCATGCTCGGCGGTCTTCAACGCAGCTCCGGAGCGCTCTACGGACTCAAGGTGATCAATGCCGCGGTGAGCAATCCGCAGTGCGGCTTGGAACGGGCCGGAGGTTTCACCTTCCTTTTCGACACGGAAACGGCACGACCGAAGGTCATAGCCGAGGCCGGTTATCTCAGCGCTGTCCGGACGGCCGGGTACAGCGTGCTGAGCATCGAGCAGGTTGGGCCGGCCTCGTGGGACGCCGCAGCCGTCATCGGATGCGGCACGCATGTCAATCCTCGACGTCGGCTTGATCGCCGCCGTCTACCAGCACGCCCGTCTGCTGGGACTGGGGCAGATACTGGAATTGCACTGAGGAGAGCCGATGGAACCGATGGTTGGTGCCCCACAGCCCGTCCCCGAGACCGGTCTATTCTCACTCAACGATGTGGACCCGACCGACATCAACCGTCTCGTGCAGCGGTCCACCGAACTGTTCCGTGACCTGGACGCGCACGACCACCCGCTGACGGGCAGCAATGTCGGCATGTTGTTTACAAAGACCTCGACGCGAACTCGTACCGCCTTTGCCGTCGGCGCCCGTCGCCTAGGCGCATCGGTCATCAGCTACGGCCCCGCGGACCTGCAGCTCAACACCGGCGAGTCACTTCCGGATACCGGCCGGATCCTTGGGGCCATGCTCGACGCGCTTGTGGCGAGGACCGCGGGCCCGCTCGGCGAGCTTCGACAGCTCTCCCGGCACGGCCGAATCCCGGTGGTGAATGCCATGGCGGCTGAGGAGCATCCCACTCAGGGCATCTGTGACCTGGCGACCATGCGGTTGCACCTAGGTGAGCTGATCGGGGTGAAGGTCCTTTACATCGGCGAGGGGAACAACACGGCGGTGGCCCTGGCCCACGGCTTGGCCAGGATCGTTGGGAGCACGCTCACTCTCGCAACACCGCCCGGCTACGGCATCACCGAACACGAGCTGAACAACGCCAGAAGAGCAGGAAATCGCGTCGGCGCCGAGATCACTCCGGTATTCTCGATGGACGACCTGCCTTCCGACATCGACATCGTCTACACCACCCGGTGGCAGACCACCGGGACCGCAAAAGCCGATCCCGACTGGCGAGAGGTGTTCCGCCCATTCCATGTCAGCGAACAAGTACTAGCCCAATGGCCGGCCGCGTTGTTCATGCACGACCTTCCCGCCCACCGAGGAGACGAGGTGTCCGGGAAGGTTTTGGACGGTAAGCGCTCCATAGCCTGGAGCCAGGCAACCATGAAGCTGGCCAGTGCCATGGCGATCCTGGAGTGGTGCCTGCCACGTCAGGATCGCCATGGCAAACGTCGGGCACGCCGCCGAGCGAGCGGCACGGCGCCTCGGGTACGGATTTTTGAATATTGTCACCTCACGCCAGCGGACCTCCGTCCGCCGCAAAGACCCGGCGTCTTCTTCGACCCGGCGGACACTGAAGTCGGTATTTGGGCCACCGTCGACCTCATCGAGCCGGGGTGCACGGTCCTCGACCTCGGCTCGGGTAGCGGTGCCGCCGCATCAGCGGTTGCAAGGGCGGGCGCTGGTCATGTTCACGGTCTCGACATCTCTGAGGACAGTGTGCGCTGGGCAACCGAACATTACGCCGTAGAAACCGAGCACAAGCGAGTGACTTTCGGGATTGCTGACTACACGCTTTTCTCCCCGTCCCAGCTGCTCGACAGCTGCCCGTTTCATTCCCCACCGGCCGTTGTTACCGCAAACCCGCCCTACGTCCCCGTGCCGCCAACCACGGATTCTCAGAAAGTATCTATCGACGGCGGACCTGATGGCCTTCGAGCAGTTCGCCTGATCGTGCATCATGCGGCCGAGCTAGAATCCGACCTCGGAATCACCATCGGCAGTTATTCATCCCCGCGTGCGGCGGGAGCCCTCCTTGACGACTCTGGTTACGCGATCTCAGGGGTCACATTGAGCGCACTGCGGCTCGGGGATTACACCTTGAAGAACATAGAGAAAGTACATGAGCTAGAGGCTGCAGGTGAGGGACTCCTGCTCCGCGCGGAGGATGGAATCGTCTATTACCTCATTGTAGGGCTCTCATGTCGGCGAATCCACGACCGCGACGCGGTGCGAGATACCGCGCAGCCGACGCTGGCTCCCGACGAGTTGCTGGCGCTGCTCCACCTGGCTTGCAAGTCCCGGACACTGGCTTTGGAAAGCCTCGAGGCCAGCCCGATTACCTGGCCAGTGCCAATCCGGATACTGGTCCTGCCTGATGAACCTCGGCGCCACCATTGCTAGTGCCGTGATGAGCTGAAGGGTAGGCCGCAATCGTGAACCGACCATTGACTGTCGGGGTTGAGGAGGAATTCTTTGCGGTTGATCCGAGTACCCGCGGCCTACTGACCGACACACGACCGCTTCTCGCATGTGCGCATACCCGCCATGCTGGCCAAGAGATCCCGAGCTACAGCGACGAGTTACGGCCATGCATGGTGGAAAGCCGAACGGGCATCTGCCTAAACCTCGACCAGGTGCGTGCTGAGATCTTCAACCTTCGCCGCGGCTTGGTTCAAGCCGCTAGAGAAACTGGCGGTTGGATCGCTGCAGCCGGCACCTTTCCCCTGACAGATTGGCGAACCCAGGGCTTCGTTCCAAAACCACGGTTCGAACACATCGCTAAGACCTACGCGCAGCTGGCCGCCGAACATATCATTTGCGCTTGCCACATTCACGTCGGAGTCGAGGATCGCGACACTGCCATTCACGTGATGAACCGAGTCCGCCCATGGCTACCCGTCCTTTCGGCACTGTCCTCCAGCTCACCTTTCTGGATGCGTGATGACACCGGCTACGCCAGCTATCGCAGCATGATCTGGGAACGCTGGCCGATGGCGGGGATACCGCCTATATTTCAATCGTTCGACCAGTACAAGAAAGGCGTGGAACTGCTCATCGATACAGAGACAATCGCCGATGCCGGCCAGGTCTTCTGGGACGTCCGTCCCGGAACCAGATATGAGACTGTCGAGTTCCGCATCGCGGATTCATGCTCAACCATCGATGAGGTCATCGTTCAAGCCGGGCTGTCTCGCGCACTCGTACAAAAATGTCTGGAGGAGTTTGAGCACGGAGATTCTTTCCCGGATATTGATCCTGGAATGTTACGTGCAGCCCGGTGGCGTTCCGCCCGCTTCGGTCTCACCAGCGATCTTCTGGATCCGATCTCGGCTGAACTTGTACCGGCCCATACACTAGTGGACCGGCTGTTCGCATACGTGCGCTCACCCTTGGAAGAAAATGGTGACTGGGACGAGATGGCAAATCTCGTCGAGCGTACGAAACGTCTCGGTTCCTCAGCCGAGCGTCAGCGGCGAGCTTTTTACGAAACGGACTGCCTAGAGAATGTGGTCGATCTGCTGGTGAGGGAAACTGCTAACATTGAGCTCTTCGACGAACATGACAAGGTGAGAAAACCGAACCAGGAGCGACAACATGAGCAATGAGCCGGAAGTTGTGATCACTGCATACCCGGACGGTCCCTATCTCGTGAGGGGAGCATACAAAATCGTCGACGCAAACGGGAACGACATCGAATTGACACGCAGGACGGTGGCACTTTGCCGCTGTGGCCGTTCAAGCCAGAAACCCTGGTGTGACAGCTCGCATAAGTCTTTCAATTTCAGGGACCCGGCGAAGACCGGCCGCTCGACGTCTCGTAAGAAAAACACTTCAGACGACCCGCCGAGCCATCTCTAAGCACCCAGGGCCAGCCGTCCCGATTCGTCAGCAACTATCAAGACAGCCGAGAACCTCCAGGCGTATGCAGGGAAGGCTCTTTACGCGACCAGGAGTCGAGCACGTACTGAGCGAATGCGGCGTCAACACCCGCCCAGGCTGAAGCTCCAAACAAGATGTCTCCTGCCAACGAAGGGTCCTGTTCGAGCAGCCCTCCCGCAAGATCGTGCAGGGCGACCATGTCGTGAATGGAGTCGGCAATCACATGCTCATCGAAGAAACCAGTCGCATCGGCACCGTAACCTAGTCTGCGAAGACCCTCGGCCACGAATTTGTTCGACAGAGCGGACGTCATCTCAGCGATGGCCAGATGGCCGACCGCAGCTCCCCGCAGTCGGCGGTGAAGTCCGAACATCGACATCAAGTTGATAGGAGCGAGAGTCACCCCCGGAATCAAATCCAGGTATGCACCGTATCGACTGTCGAGGCCCATTGCGTCCATGGTAGTTCGAAACAAGACAGCGTGGATCCGCTCGCTTCTCCCACACCCGAACTCGTCGAATTCTACCTCAACCAGGGCGGCTTTAGCTTTGCCCTCTAGTCGTGGGATCACCCATGAATGAGGGTCCGCTTCTTTTAGCTGGTAAGCGGATCGATGGATGATATAGTCTTTGAAATCAGCTAGCGAAGCCTTGTCTCGCAGGTGCCTGGAAAGTGGCGGGCCCGATCGGTTTGCAATTTTGTTTAGCATTGACTTCACAGTTGACGGGTCTTGTTCTCCAGTGACTCTGAAACACTCGATGAGGGCTGACTCGAACGCCTGTTCAAGCTGCCCGCGGAAACTGACCAGCGCAGGGTTCCATTCCCATCGAGCATCGACGCCGGCAAATCCCCGATAGTGAATCTCATAACATGCATAAAGTGCGAGGTGAAGGTCGTCATCCGAGAGGGGATCCCGTTCATTGGAAGGGACCTTGCCTAGAGCTCCGGGCCGGCCTACCAATGCCTTGAAAAGTACTTCAGTAATGGGGCCCCGGGAATTCGGTAAGGGCGGCTCCCAGCGTTGCGGAAACTCTGCTACGCTCGATTCAGCGGCAACGGTCATCGAAAGCCTTCCCTATCACTACACTTAAGCGGATAGATCGAAATGTTCGGGCTCGCCGGTAAGCGGCACTGTTGTTCGAAACAGTGCCGAAGAAGCCGCGACGGCGTCTGCACAACGAAGGTCGAAAAGTTGCACCACCTTAACCCGGGTGAACTGCTCGAGGTGGACAAGCGACAGGCAGAACGGGGCCGACCGTCATGTCCAGTGTGCCATAGGCGGCGCTGATCCGCGCTGGCCACGACACCATGGACGAACACCTCCTCCTCTCCGGCTCAATCAAAATCCCGTCGTTCGGGCTCCTTCCCGCGCCGATGATGACCAGCCGATGCGGCTCTGATCACCGCGTCAAGCAGCCCCGTGCCGCGTGGGAGGCCATCACCAAGCATGCCTGCCGCGCTAGCGTGCGTCTCGTGAGTAACAGCACCGATGTCCGGGCGGGGATCGTGGTCACCGGGACGGAGCTGCTCACCGGCCTGATCACCGACCGCAACGGCCCGTGGTTGGCGCAGCGGCTGGGCGAGCTGGGCGTGGAGGTAGCGCATCTGCTCCGCGTCGGGGATCGGCCGGCGGATCTGGCCGCGGCGCTGCGGTTCCTCGCTGATCAGGGCGTCGCGCTGGTCGTCACCAGCGGTGGCCTGGGCCCGACCGCGGACGACTTGACCGCCGAGGTGGTCGCCGGATTCGCCGGGGTGGAACTGGAGCTTGACGAGGTGATGGAACAGCGGGTCGCCGCGATCCTGGCCCGGTTCCGCCGGCTGTCGGGCTTCGACCCGATCGGGCTGCTGGCGGCAAATCGCAAGCAGGCGATGGTGCCCCGCGGCGCGCAAGCCCTGGACCCGGTGGGGACGGCACCCGGGCTGGTGGTGCCGGTCGACGGCGGACCCACCGTGATCGTGTTGCCGGGACCGCCCCGAGAGCTGCAGACGATGTGGCCCGCGGCCCTGGCCACCCCGGCCGTCAAAGCCGTGTTGGCCCGCACCCGGCCGTTCGAGTCCGCGCAACTGCGGCTGTTCGGGCTGCCCGAGTCGCAGATCGCGGTGACCCTGCGCGAGGTGGGCGAGACGCTGGACCTGACGCCACTGGAGATCACCACCTGCCTGCGGCGCGCCGAGTTGGTGATCGACATTCGGCATCGACCCGGTGCCGAGGCGATCCGCGATGCGCTCGTGGAGCAGATCCGCGCCAAGCACGCCCGGTACCTGTTCTCGACCGACGGCACGTCGCTGGACCAGCAGGTCGCGGGGCTGCTGCGGGTACGGCGGATCGGTACCGCGGAATCCTGCACCGGCGGCCTGCTCGCCGCCCGACTCACCGAGCAACCCGGGTCGTCGGATTACGTCGCCGGCGGTGTGGTCGCCTACTCCAATGCCGCTAAGACCGAGCTGCTGGGCGTGCCGCAGGAGCTGATCGAACAGCACGGCGCGGTGTCACCGGAAGTGGCCCGGGCAATGGCCGACGGGGCCCGGGATCGCTTGGCTGCCGACGTCGGTGTGGGCATCACCGGGGTGGCCGGCCCCGGTGGGGGCACTGACGCCAAGCCAGTCGGATACGTGTGCGTGTGCGTCACCACCAGCGACGGCACAGTCCTGGCGAGCGACCCGGTGCTGCCCGGCGACCGCGCCGAGATCCGCGATCGATCTGTGACCGTCGCGATGCACCTGGTCCGGCGGGTGCTGGCTAGGCGGGACCCGGCCTGATCATCACCGGTTGAGCGCGTGGCGGTCTGACTTGCTCTTCACCGCGGCGTAGGCGGCTGACCCGACGAACAGGACCGCACCGATGACCAGCGCCCCGTCAGCCGGTCGGCGGCAGGAAACCCACCCGGTCATACACCGTGCGTAGCGTCTGACCGGCGACATCGCGGGCTCGTTCGGCGCCCCGGGCCAGCAGCTTGTCCAGCTCGGCCGGATCGTCGGTATAGCCGGCCACCGCCTGGCGAAGGGGGGTGACGAAGTCGGCGAGCGCCTGGCCGACGTCGGACTTCAGCGCCCCGTACCCCTTGCCGTCATACGCTGCGACGAGGTCGTCGATGCTACGCCCAGACAGCGCTGAGTAGATCACCAGCAGGTTCGAGATCCCGGGTTTGGTGGCTCGATCGTAGTAGATCTCCCGGCCGGTGTCGGTGACGGCCGAGCGAATCTTTTTAGCCGAGATCTTCGGGTCGTCGAGCAGGTCGACCACGCCGGCCGGCGAGGACGCGGACTTGCTCATCTTCGCGGTCGGTTCGGCCAGGTCGTAGATCTTCTCGGCACCCTTGACGATATGCGCCGCCGGCACGGTGAACGTCGGGCCGTAGCGGGCATTGAACCGGATAGCGAGGTCACGGGTGAGCTCGATGTGCTGGCGCTGATCCTCGCCCACCGGCACCTGGTCGGCCTGGTAGAGCAGGATGTCCGCGGCCTGCAGGATCGGGTAGGTGAACAGCCCGACCCCCACCCGGTCGCCGCCTTGCTTGGCGGATTTGTCCTTGAACTGGGTCATCCGGGAGGCCTCACCGAAACCGGTGAGGCATTCCAGCACCCAGCTCAGCTGGGTGTGCTCGGGAACGTGACTCTGCACGAACACCGTAGAGCGATCCGGGTCGACGCCCAGGGCCAGCATCTGGGCCGCGGCCAGCCGGGTGCGGCGGCGCAGCTTCTCCGGATCCTGCGGCTCGACGGTGATCGCATGCAGGTCGACCACGCAATAGAAGGCCTCGTGGTCGGCCTGCAGCGCCACCCACTGCCGGACGGCGCCGAGGTAGTTGCCGAGGTGAAATGAGTCCGCGGTGGGCTGGATACCCGACAGCACCCGGGGGCGTGCACCGGTAACAGCTGCGGTAGCAGGAGACGACATGCCGCGATTGTTGCAGCCGGGTCAGCCGCAGTCACTGTCCGCCGTCGGATCGAGGTACTCCTGGGCTGCCCAGCGGTCCGGCCCAAGCTGGCGGAAGCCGTTGCGGGTAATCCGATCGGCGGACACCACCATGCCCTTATCAAAAGTGTCCACCACGGGCGCGTCGCCGTCGGGACTCGACCGCACGTTGAGCAAATCCGCGGTAACCGTCACCGTGCACGGGCGCGCACCGTTGCTGGTGCTGGTGCTGCCACCTGGGTTGTTCCGATTGTGCTCGGAGATCAGCAGCAGTACGCCCACCAGCACGACTCCTAGGATGATCCACCGCTGCCTGGTCAAACCTACCTACCCACTTTCCACCGGTTACGCTGCGATGATCTTATGCATGGCGGCCCGCAATCCCAGGTCGAGCTCGTCGAGGAAGCCCTCGGTGGTCAGGAACGGGGTTTCCGGGCCGATCAGCAACGCCAGATCCTTGGTCATCTTGCCGCTCTCGACGGTGTCGATGCAGACCCGCTCCAGGGTCTGCGCGAATCGGGTGACTTCGGGAGTCGAGTCCAGGGTGCCACGGTGGCGCAGGCCGCCGGTCCAGGCGAAGATCGACGCGATCGGGTTGGTCGAGGTGGGCTTGCCCTGCTGATGCTGCCGGAAATGCCGCGTGACGGTGCCGTGCGCGGCCTCCGCCTCCACGGTCCGGCCATCCGGGGTCATCAGAACACTGGTCATCAGGCCCAGTGAGCCGTAGCCCTGCGCGATGGTGTCGGACTGCACGTCGCCGTCGTAGTTCTTACACGCCCAGACGTATCCACCGGGCCACTTCAGCGCGGCGGCCACCATGTCGTCGATCAACCGGTGCTCGTAGTGCAGGCAGTGTTCCTCGAAGTCGGCTTTGAACTCCGATTCATAGATCTCCGCGAACACATCTTTGAACATGCCGTCGTAAGCCTTGAGGATGGTGTTTTTCGTCGACAGGTAAACGGGGTATTTGCGGGCCAGACCGTAGCGAAACGAGGCCCGGGCGAAATCCTCGATCGATCTGCGGTAGTTGAACATCCCGAGCGCGACACCACCGCCCTCGCCGAACCTCGCGACCTCT
>JAICHZ010000039.1 GCA_025924655.1 Pseudonocardiaceae bacterium
CGCGCTGGTCCGGCTGGAAACCCGCCTGGAGGTGGTCCGATGAACCGGCTCGCCGCGCGGCGCGCGGTCGAGGCCCTGCGATCGGGGGTGCCGAGCAGGGACGCGGTGACCGCGCTGGGCAGCGGCCAGTCCGACATCGAAGACCGTTTCATCACCCTGATCGACGGGATCGGACAGGTCCGCACCGGCCCACGAGGGCTGCTGCTCGGTGGCGGGTTCGGCGCGGGCAAGAGCCATGTCCTGGAACACCTGACCCATCTGAGCCTGGACCGCGGGTACGCGGTGAGCCGCATCGTGGTCAGCAAGGAGACGCCGCTGCACGACCCGGCCAAGGTGCTGCGCGCCGCGGTGGAGTCCGCGGTGTTGCCCGACGGATCGGTCGGCGCGGTGGCCGAGGCGGCCGCGGGCCTGGATCCTGACGGCCCGGCCTTCGCCGAGCTGATGCGCTGGTCCAGCGGCCCCGGCGCCCCGGTCGACGAGTGGTTCCCCTTGACGCTGACCCTGTTGCCGCGAGTGCAGGCCGGTGAGGATAACTTCGCCGACGCGATCGTCCGGTTCTGGTCCGGGGACCGTCTCGCCGTCGCCGAGGTCCGCCGGCAGGCCAAGTTCGCCGGGCTGGGGCGTCCGGTGCTGGCCGCGGTGCCCGCACGGGAGCTGGCCCGGCAGCGGTTCCGGTTCCTGGCCCGGCTGCTCGTCGCCGCCGGCTGCGAAGGCTGGGTGCTGCTGTTCGACGAGGTCGAGCTGATCGGCCGCTATACCTTGCAGCAACGGGGTCGCTCCTACGCCGAGCTGGCCCGCTGGTTGCAACCCGACGCCGACGACCCCGCATCGCCGCTCGCGACCGTGCTGGCCATGACCGACGACTTCGACGCCGCCGTGCTCACGGCGAAGAACGACCGGGAGGTGGTCCCGGGGAAGCTGCGCGCCAAGCAGTCAGCTGAATGGGACGAGATCGCCTCCCGGGCCGAGACGGCGATGGGTCTGATCGAGCGCGACATGCTGCTGCTCACCGCCCCCGACGCCGACGAGCTCGACTACGCCTACCAGCGGCTCAAGGCCCTGCACTCCGAGGCCTTTGGCTGGAACGCCCCTGACGTGAGCGGTCTTGAACGGCTTGGCACCACACGGATGCGCCAGTACGTGCGGGCCTGGATCAACGAGTGGGACCTTGTCCGGCTCGACCCCTCATACCACCCGCGCACCGAGGTCGCCCCCGTCACCTTCAGCTATGCCGAGCAACCCGATCTCGACGTTAACGACGAGCACGCTGACCGCTGACAGTAGCCGGACCCGGTAGCGAGGTGCGGAAGACGTAATCCCAATACGGCGCGCTCACGCCGAAGTCGCCTCGGGCGTCCGCGAAGTGGTGCCGCAGATGCCGCGCTCGCAGCCAGCGGACCAGCGCCGTTCTCGGTCGGCCGACATGCAGATACGCGTGCAGCAGGTCGTAGGCGAGATACCCGCCACCCCAGCCGGCCACGAATGGCAGCCACAAGACCCCCGGCAACGTCAGCCAGCACAGGGCCGCCGCTGCGGCACCGATCGGCACGCTCGCCGCAGGCGACGTGACGACCCGCCGCGGGTCGTTGGGATAGTCGTGATGCACCCCGTGAATAGCCCACACAATCGATTCGCTCCGCGGGCCGCGCGGCTGGAAATGAAACACCACACGGTGCACCCAGTACTCCGTCAGAGTCCAGGTGAGGTAGCCCGCGACCATCAACGCGATCGCGACCAGGACGCCAGCCCGCTGGACGCCGCACACCGCCAGCACCAAGATCACCGGCCCGTACAGCACCAGGGGCACGACAGGGTGGGTGCGGGTCAGTGAATTCAACAGCCGCGATTGGAACATCGGAGGAGCAGTGCTGAGGATTTCCGACCGACTTGGTGCCATATCAGCAGATTAGGGGATGTCATGAGTGGGGACACCTGCTCACACGCAGCAACCGGTGAAGTGTGTCCGGCCCGGTGGCGCCTCGGTCAAGAGGCAGCCACCCGGGCCCCGCTCGGCCACCTGCAGCTCGATCCCGTCCAGCTCTCGGAACGGGTCAGTCCGCATCAACATCCTCATCTCGATCATCGACTGACAGGGCTTGATCACGGTTTGGGTGCCTCAAGTGACATGACGTGTCACTCAACGCACCGAAACCGCGATCATGACCTCTGAGAGCTCGGGCTGCGGTCCGAGCGATGTCCTCAAACGTGCCTCACCCCACCGTCATCTACCAACCCAGCTGCCACCCTCGGCGATCCGAGGCGAAAGCCGCTAGCTACACCCGCCGATGGTTCGTGCTCGCCGGCATGCATGAACGAAGGCGGCCGCATCGACTACGGGTGAATTCGGAAACGGGAAAGATGGCGGTTCGTTCGGGGCTTGACAGCGCTCGCCGAGGGTGATACAAAATGCGCCGACAGCAACAATGGACAGTCCAGAAGCGCCGCACGAGGTGGCGCAAGGGCAGGTGCACAAGAACAATAGGAGGTTGAGGAACGGTCGAGATGGAGGTGGTCGCCGCGACCTTTCGGCGTACATCGGAGTCAAGACAGGTTCATTCCCTCACGGGGCCCGGCCATTCGGCCGGGCCCCTTTCTTATGTCCCCATCGACATGACTGACCCCGCCCCAGTGATTCGGTCGCCGTATACAGTCGGATAGGTCCACTAGCGCCGGGCCCGGGCTCGGGTCATCTTCGTCAAGGAGGCTACCAATGACCAACGCGACGATGGTCCGGTGCGGGCACTGCGGAAAGACCAAACCGGGTTCCGGTGGCGGCCACGGGAAGTCCCCGCTGCGGCAACTGCCACCAACCGCTGCCCTGGATCGTCGACGCGGGCGACGACGACTTCGCCGAGAACGCTGTAGTTCCCGTGCTCGTGGACCTCTGGGCGCCCTGGTGCGGACCCTGCCGGATGGTCAGCCCAATGCTCGAGCAACTCGCCGGGCAGCTGGGCGCGTAACGCGCTCGCGAGCTCCGGAGTGTCCAGATCGAGCAGGTCCGGACCTGGGGGCTAACCCCGGACCGCCAAGGGGCGGACGGTCTCAGAGCTGGGGACCGCGCACGGTCCACGTCTCCACCACGACGGTGCGAGTGAACATCATCCACGACTCGCCCGCGATCGACGCGGAGGGCGTCGGGGCGATGGCGGGTTTGGCGAACCGCACGAGTTCCCCGGCCGACGGGAGCGTCCGTCGCAAACCGGCGTGGAGTAGCAGCCCAGCGGCGGTGACCAGGGAGGCTGCCACCGCTGGGTGTTGACTTGCGCGGCGCAGCCGGTCGGGCAGCGTGCCGGCGTGCCATCGTGTTGGTCGCTGCTGCGCTCGAGATGCGGGAAGCGCGGGTTGCGGGTCGATGACGGCCGGCAGATTGTCGGGCTGAGCGTTGTGGTCGGAATCGTCCATGCCGCCATCAAACCGTCAGAGGCCGGTGCTACGTCAACCCGAGGCGTCCAACGCTGCGCCGGGGTCACAGGAATGGCTGGTGATCTGCGGAGCAGCGAGCGCCATCGTCGGGAAGTTGCAGGCTTACCAGGTAGCTGGCCTCTGCGGCGCTGGCGCAGAGGCTGTGCACGTCCAGCGTGGTGTGCCCGTAACCCTCGACGATCAGGAGCCGGGCGTCGCCGAGTTCGTCGCGGGTGGCATGCGCGTTCCACAGCGGCGTCTCGGGATCGTAGCGACTGTTCACCACCAGGATCGGGTGCTGCCTGGGATGGTTCCATGGGCCCAGGTAGCGGTCGCGGTCGGCAGCGGGCCAGGCGATGCACTGTGCCATGTCGAACAATGCGGTCAGCCCGAAGTACGGTTCGCGCTGGTCCTCACCCGGGGCGAGCCGGGTGTATGCCTGCTGGTCGCGCGGGTAGTCGCTGTCGACGCACTGCACTGCGAGGAACGACGCAGAATGATTGGGAATGTACGGGTTCAGGGTGGGCGGCTGACCCTGGCCGCCAGCGCCGTCGAGCCGCAGCGAGTGGTAGACGCCCTGCAGCGAGGTGGCCATACCGCTCCAGCGAGCGGAGCTCTGCAGGCCGTGTGAGACGGTGGCCATCACCGTGGCGAACCGGCTGCCACCATCGCGTTTGAGCCTGGCGACCATGTCAGCGAACTTGCGGCGCGGGTCACCTGCCGAGAAGGCGCACCTGGGGCCGGCCTGGGCGCAGCGGTCGAAGAACGCGTCGAGCTCCTCGGCCTGCGAGCGGGCGGTGTCCGCGCGCACGTCGACGGGCAGCTGTTCCTGGCCGGGTCGGCCCGTCGAGTTCGCCACCAGGTCCAGGGCCCCGTCGAAGACCATGGCGCGGGTGCGCTCCGGGAACAGGTTGGCGTAGGTCGCGCCGACGTAGGTGCCGTAGGAGTAGCCCAGGAAGCTCAGAGTCTCGTCGCCGACGGCCTGGCGCAGCAGCTCCAGATCGCGGGCCGTGTTGGCCGACGAGGTGTGCGCGAGCAACTCGCCCGACTGCACGCTGGCCCCGACGCTGCGGGAGTCGAAGCTGACCAGGTCGAAACGCTGGCGTAGCACGTCGGGATACCTCGGGCCAAAGCTTTTCAGCTCACTGACGCCACTGGTTCCGGGGCCGCCGAAATCGACGAACAGTGAACCGATGCGGTGCGCCGGGTCTGCCGACGGCAGCCTGATCACCGAGAGTGTGATCATCGCGTCGTGCGGCTGGTGGTAGTCCAGCGGCACCGCCGCAGTGGCGCACTGGAACGACCCGCCGCAGCGATGCCACTGCAACCGGGGCGCTACGGCGCCATTGCTGCCCAGCGGTTCCGGTTGCACCCGCGCTGGCGGGGCTGGCGACGCAGGAGCGTCAAGGTTCTCCTTGGGACTGAGGTGCTTCGGGCTGCAGCCCGGCAGCGTCAGCAGGACTACCACGATCAACCCCGCGGTAAACCACGATGACAACCGCACAGCGACACCGGACGATCCGTGGTCGCGCAACACCGGCATCGCCTCCCCTCCCTGCTGGGTGCTCGGCGCCTAAGCTGCCAGCATGACCATGCAGACGGTCCGCCACCGACGGTAACGCTCGCCGCTGCAGCCGATACCCTCGCCGTCCTTCGCGCCGTCACACAAGGAGCGTCCGGTGATCCGCTGGCAGCCACACCGACCACGCTCAGCCCGTGCCCTGGTGGCGGCGCTCATGACAGTGTTGTTGGTGAGCGGGTGCGGTTCGGGCTCCACCGAGCCCGCGGCGGACCCGAGCGGCTCCCCGGTGCCCAGCGTGGCCGGCGCGATTCCCCGGCCCGACCACGTCCTGTTAGTCATCTTTGAGAACGCGGCCTACCAGCAGGTCGTCGGCGTCCAGGGCGTCCCTTACCTCACCTCGCTCGCCCAGGCAGGGGCGAACTTCACCAATGCCCACGGCGAGCGGCATCCCAGCCAACCGAACTACATTGCCCTGCTGTCTGGCTCAACCCACGGCGTCACCGACGACTCCTGTCCCCAGCGACTGGGTGATCAACCTAATCTGGCACGCCAGCTGCTCGACAGCAGCCGTGGTTTCGCCGGCTACTCCGAAGACCTGCCGGGTGCCGGCTTCACCGGCTGCGTGTCATCAGATGGGAACTATTCCCGGAAACACAATCCCTGGGTCGACTTCACCAACATTCCCGCTAGCGCGAACCTGCCGCTGTCCGCGCTACCCACCGATTTCGCCGCGCTACCCACTGTCGCCATGGTGATTCCCAACCTGTGCAACGACATGCATGACTGTCCCGTGGACGCCGGTGACGCCTGGGCGCGGCTGCACCTCCCCGCCTACCTCGACTGGGCGCGCACCCACAACAGCCTGCTCATCGTGACCTTCGATGAGGACGACGACAGCACCGCCAACCACATCCCTACCGTGTTCGTCGGTCCCATGGTCCGACCCGGCGACGTCGCCGACTACATCAACCACTACACCATCCTGCGAACAATCGAGGACATGTACCAGCTACCCGCGCTCGGCGCAGCCGCAGCGACAGCACCCGTCACCGGCATCTGGGCACCATGAGAGCCTCACTCTGCGTAATCGTCAGGAAAGGACCACGCCAGCGTGCGGAGGTGCCACCTAGGGCAACTTTGCGCGGAGGTTGCCGTCGGTGACACCTCCGCAGTCGATCTATGGACTTCCTCGCGGGAGCGGTGCGAGCGATGTGACCGGAGGGACGCGTCCGGATCTTGCACGTGAAGGATCGCGGGATGTTGGAGACTGCACTGATGGCTGAGCGTTACCCGGCGGTAGAGCCCTACGAATCGGGCATGCTGGACGTGCCTGGCGGACACCGCCTGTACTGGGAGACGTGCGGAGTACCCGACGGAACCCCAGCGGTCTACCTCCACGGGGGTCCCGGAAGCGGGTGCACCCATGGGGCACGCCGCAATTTCGATCCGCGCTCCTACCGGGCGGTGCTGTTCGACCAGCGCGGGTGCGGGCGCAGCCGGCCCCTGGCCAGCGACACTGACGCCGACTTGTCGACGAACACGACGGCCCACCTGATCGACGACATCGAGCGGCTGCGCGAGTACCTCGAAATCGACTGCTGGGTCGTCGTCGGCGGCTCCTGGGGCGTCACCCTCGCCCTGGCATACGCCCAGCGCCATCCTGAACGGGTGATCGCCATGGCGCTCTGTGCGGTCACAGCAGGCACCCGGCGAGAAACCGACTGGATCACTCGCGACATGGGCAGGGTCTTTCCGCGTGAGTGGGAACAGTTCGCTAACGCCGTCCCGGTGGCGGAGCGGGCAGGCGACCTTTCTGCGGCCTACGCGCGGCTGCTGGCTGACCCTGACCCGCAACTGCGCGCACAGGCGGCGCGGCAGTGGTGCGCCTGGGAGGACGCGCACATGTCGCTGGCGCCGGGGTGGGCCCCCAATCTCAGCTACCGGGACCCGAAGTTCCAGCTGACCTTCGCGCGGCTGGTCACGCACTACTGGAGCCAAGGCTGCTTCCTCACAGAAGGCGAAATCCTGGCCAACATGCACCGCCTGGCAGACATCCCCGCTGTGCTCATCCATGGCCGCTACGACGTTTCAGGTCCCCTGGACACCGCCTGGCACCTGCACCGCGCCTGGCCGAACAGCAAGCTCGTCGTGCTTGCGGACGCCGGCCACGGAGGAGGCAGCATCACCAGCGAGCTCGTCGGCGCGGTCGACTCCTTCCGCACCCTGCTCTGAGGCCGCCTAGCCGGACTACGACCGTCCTCCTCCGGAGGTAACGCACAGTGACGGCAATGATGCGGCGCCGCAACTCGATGAACCGATGAGTGGCCGTCCGGGTGGGCATCGGATCTGCTCACGACGGGGTAAGGCAGGATGAAACCACGCAAAGGGAGGTACAGCATGATGATCGAGGTGATGTGCCGTATCGCCGATGGCCCGCTCAGGCCAGGCGAACTGGAAATCGCTCAAGAAGCCGACCCCCTGGTGATCTGGTCGGTCAGCACCCGCGACCTATCGGAGGAGCGGGACTGGCAAGGCAAGGACCTGGCCATCGAGGTTCACTTTCCCGACAACACTGTATGGACTGGTGAGGCATACCCAGTGGAGGAGCACGAAGTGCCTGGGCAACCGCCGGAGTCTCGGTTGAAGGTGCAACTACGCGGTATCGGCGCACTCAGCGAGGATTCGATCCCGGTGCACTGCGATGCGGTGGCTAAGCGGATCAACGCGATGTTGGCCGACCGTCAGGACTGACCCGCAGACCTCACGATCTCCGACAGTCGGTCCGTGGACACCAGGTCCCGTGCTGTCATCTCATGCCGGATCTGCTGCCGGCGCACTTCGTCAAGCGCAAGAGCAGCTGCCGCACTCTGCGGTCCGTCGTGCAGTTCCGGAACGATCGAGCGAAACCATTGGTGTGTGGATAGGAAGGAGTAAACAGCTGCCTGGGAGGTCGCCATCATCGGTGATGCGCCGGGCTCGGAGCGCAGCGCTCCCCACCGACCCCGGTATAAATCGAACGAGTCCAAGCGCAGCCCTGAGTCCAGTTGGGCTCTGACGGTGGGTGACTCGACTATCACCCTCGTGTAGTTCGGCTCAGAGCCGTCCATTCGCCGCAGTTGCTCGTCATCGAGCCACAATACGTTGAGTCTAGTTCGCCGTGTGCCTT
This sequence comes from Pseudonocardiaceae bacterium, assembly GCA_025924655.1. GTDB lineage: Bacteria > Actinomycetota > Actinomycetes > Mycobacteriales > Pseudonocardiaceae. The sequence goes on from JAICHZ010000039.1 coordinate 8,091, forward strand.
CGGTCAAAACTGGAATGAACGGGATATAACCCGCTCTGCTGACATGCGCGGAGTGCGCCGCGGCTAGGTTCGATGTCATGACGTGAGTTATCGGAATGATGTTGTGGGGTGGATGGCTTCGATATTTGTACGCTAGTTGGCCGGGCGCGGCGTTCGAACCGACTGCAACGACCGGAGATCGCTCGGCAATGGGGAGTGCCCCCGCTGCTGACAGAACGGCCCCGAGGTGGTCGGCCCCCGTAAGCTGCAGTGGCCCGCCGTCACCTAGAACTTTCCAATCGGTGAGGGCATTCTCTGGGGTAGGTTGAATCACGTAGAGCCAGGATCTGAGCAATAGGCAGTTGCTCGTGACCAACTTTCCAGGATAGCTTAGCGGGTGTTCGCTGGGACTTAGATCAAGCCCGATAGCCTGAATGTCTGGCATCAGTCGGGCCCGTTCCCACCTGAAACGGACAAGATCACAACGCTGATCAGCATAAGTGCACCCTGGCGTCCAGATCCCACTCTCGCATACTGCCTGCGCGGCGCGTCGAGCCCCAACCCTCCGAGGGACCACCGTCCTGCACCGCACCGTAGGCGGGCTTGTCCGGCGCTGTGCGGCGTGGCCGTCTGGTAGTCGCCGTGAGTTGTCCGTTCTCGGTAGCCTGCAGTGGTGAGCATCGCGGCCCGGCACAACATCAACATCTCGGGGCGGCCGGACGGGCAACCGATCTTGTTCGCGCACGGGTTCGGTTGCGACCAGAACATGTGGCGCTACGTCGCGCCCCGGTTCGAAGACGAGTTCCGTGTGGTGCTGTTCGACCACATCGGTGCCGGAGGCTCCGATCCCTCGGCGTACGACCCGCAGCGGTACTCATCCCTGTCCGGCTACGCCGAGGACGTCGTCGCGATCTGCACAGAGCTCGAACTGCGCGACGCGGTCTTCGTCGGGCACTCCGTGTCAGCGATGATCGGTGTCCTCGCGGCGGCTGCTGCACCCAAACTGTTTGCCAAGTTAGTGCTGGTCGGCCCGTCTCCCCGGTACATAAACGATGACGACTACGTCGGCGGATTCAGCGTGGACGACATCAACGACATGCTCGAGTCGCTGGAGAGTAACTACCTCGGATGGTCCAGCGTGATGGCTCCGGTGATCATGGGCCGAGCGGACCGACCGGAGCTCGGGGAGGAGTTGACCGAGAGTTTCTGCCGGACCGACCCGTCTATCGCGCGCCAGTTCGCCCGGGTCACGTTTCTTTCTGACAACCGTAAAGACCTACCCGCCGTAGCGACGCCCGCGCTCGTGCTGCAGTGCGTCAACGACGTCATCGCGCCCGTCTCCGTCGGTGAGTTCGTGTGCGACAGGATGCCGAACGCATCGATGGTGCTGTTGAACGCCACCGGGCACTGCCCTAACCTCTCCGCCCCGGAAGAGACAGCCGCAGCGATCGAGCAGTTCGTGCGTAGGTCGACATTCGCGCTGCGATGACGTCCATCGGCGGCGAGGCGCGCGACGCCTTCTGCGAGGCGCTCCTCGACGACGATGCGGAACAGCTGTATGACCGTGCACCGTGCGGCTACCTGTCCACCGCACCGGACGGGACGATCCTCAAGGTGAACCAGACATTTCTGACATTAACCGGCTACGACCGTGGACAGCTCGTCGCACGGATGCGTTTCGTGCAGCTGCTGTCCGCCGGAGGACGGATCTATCACGAGACCCACTACGCCCCGATGCTCAGCATGCACGGCGAAGCGCATGAGATCGCGCTCGACCTTGTCTGCGCTAACGGATCGCGGTTGCCGGTGCTGGTCAACTCCGTTCTCGAGCGCGACGCGCACGGCGCCCCATTGATCGTACGGACTGCGGTGTTCGACGCTAGGCTGCGCCGGAAGTATGAACGCGAGTTGCTGCGCGCAAAACAGCGGGCGGAGCAGTCCGAGGCGCACGCAAGGGCCTTGGCGCATACCTTGCAGCAGACGTTGATCCCACCGACACCACCGGCAATCCCGAACCTCGACGTCGCAGCGGCTTATCGACCTGCGGGAGACGGTAGCGAGGTGGGGGGTGACTTCTACGACATCTTTCAGATCGGCGCCAGCGACTGGGTGGTAGCCATAGGCGACGTGTGCGGTAAGGGCGTCAACGCAGCCGTCGTCACCGCGCTCGTCCGGCACACGCTGCGAGCCGCCACCGTGCAGCACGCGGAGCCCTCGAAGGCGCTGCGAACGCTCAACGACGTGCTACGGCAACATCAGACCGACCGATTTTGCACCGTCGCCCTGCTGCGACTTAGGCAAGCTGACGGCGAGTGGATCGGCACGGTCAGTTGTGCGGGGCATCCGCTTCCGCTCTTTCGCCAGTCCGACGGGACACTACGCGCCGTTGGGCAACCAGGAGCCCTTCTCGGCATCGTAGACGAGGCGCCTTTGCGCGATGCACAGATCAAATTGCTGCCGGGTGATACGCTTTTACTCTACACCGACGGCATTACCGAGGCGCGCAACGGAAAAGAATTCTACGGAGAGGAAAGGCTGGCCGTCGCAGCGACGCAGTCTTACGGCTCCGCAGAAGCGCTGGCCAGTGCCGTCGTCAGCGAAGCACTGGAATTCCAGGCTGGTAGACCACGAGACGACATCGCCGTTGTCGCTATCCGCGTCCCGCTGCGATGATGCTGCCTACCACGTCGGCAGCACCATTGATCCGCCTTGGAAATGGAGTGAGAGAAAAGGCAGTAGATGTTTCGGTCACGGCGGCCGGCGATGGGGGGCGTACTGTCCCGCGATCCACCGGCAGATCGCGCGCCAGGCAGGTGCGGTAGCACGCTACCGCCGCCAAGGCCGAGAGGTTACGGTTTGCTGCGTGGCGGCGCGGCATCTCCTGCTCGACCTGGCGGGTGTCCTGTGCCGGTTCGACTCCACGGTTCGCCTCGAGCGCCTCGCCGTCGCCTCGCGTCTAGAGACCGCCGAGGTCGATGAACGGCTCTACGGCTCGGGCATCGTGGACCGGTGTGACCGCGGCGAACTGGATGCCGCCGGCATCCGAGACGTGCTGCGCGAGCAGCTGGGGCTGGACTGCGACGACCTCGAGCTGGCCCAGCTGTGGGCATCGGCGTTCACCCCGGACGACCAGGTGCTCGCCGTCATCGACAGCGTCGCGCTGGGCGTGACCCGCACCCTGCTGACAAACAACGATGCGCTGCTGCGCGACACCCTGCCCGTGGTGCTGCCAGCGGTGCACGCCCGGATCGCGATACCCCTGTTCAGTGCCACCACCCGGGCCACCAAACCGTCCCCGAGCGCCTACGCCGCCGCGCTGACGGTACTGGGCGCGGCTCCGGCGGACGTGCTGTTCGTCGACGACTCCGAGTCCAACGTCGACGGCGCCCGTCGGATGGGCATCACCAGCGTCCACTTCACCTCCGCCCAGGCGCTGCGCTCGGAGTTAGCCCGCGCGGGCCTGCTCGCCTAACAGTGCTCAACGCCACCGCCAGACTCTTGCGCTCGTCTTAGCCTTAGCCGGCGTTGCCGATCAGGGAGGCGACATCGGCCGGGGTCAGCTTGATCGCCACGGCGGCGACGTTGTCGTCGAGGTGTGACACCGATCCGGTGCCGGGGATCGGCAGGATAGACGGCGACCGGGCCAGCAGCCAGGCGAGCACTACCTGCCGCGGTGTCGCACCATAGCGCTGCGCTATCTCCTGCACGATTCGGTTGCGGCCAAGATTCTGGATCGGCGCCCACGGCAGGAAGACCATCTGCTCCTGCTCGCAGAGATCGATCAACGACTCCGATTGGCGGTCCTCGACGTTGTAGCGGTTCTGGATCGACACGATGGGGGCGAGTTGCTGGGCACGCCGCAGCTGGTCCTCGGTGACGTTGGACAGCCCGATGTGTCGGATCTTGCCCTGCTCCTTGAGAGTCACGAGGGCACTGATCGAGTCCTCCAGCGGCACCGCGGGGTCGGGCCGGTGGAACTGGTACAGCGGGATCTGATCGAGCTTGAGCCGCCGCAAGCTCCCCTCGCAGGCCTCGATCAGGTGCTCGGGCCGGCCGTTAGCCGGCCACTGACCCGGACCGGGGCGCTCAAGGCCGCCTTTGGTCGCGATCACCAGATCATCTGGGTACGGGTAAAGCGTCTCGCTGATGAGCTCCTCGCTGACGTGGGGCCCGTAGGAGTCGGCGGTGTCGATGAAGTCGACGCCGAGCTCGATCGCGCGGCAGGGGTCGGCCGGGCGCGTGCAAAGCCGCCCCGGCGAGGGCACGCACCTCCTCGTCGAACTTCCGGTCGCCGCGCCACCGGTTAAGGCGGGCCGCCGGTTGACACGCCATCCATCAGTGCGGCCAGGTCTTGACGCAACGCTCGCATGCCGAGCCGCTGCGCAATGCTGGTCGCGTCGGCCAGTGGCCCGTCGGCACCAGCCGAGCGGCCTCGCCGGATTGCTAGGCGGGCCTGCTCGAACCGGGTGCGGGCGATCCACGGCGTGGCGCCCATCCGCTGGTGGAAGGCGAGCGCGTCGCCCAGGTAGCTCTCGGCCTCGTCGAAGCAACCTAGGCTGGTGGCCAGCATGCCCAGGGTGTAGGCGGTCGAGCCAAGGAACATGACCGCGCCGGCGTCGATCGCGCCGTAGCGTGCGTACGGGGCTAGCAGCTCCGCGAGGGTCTCCATCCGGTCCACCTCACCCAGCCGCACCGATACCCATGCCATCGAGATCATGGTGTTGGTCCACTCGAAATCCCGGTGCTTGCGACGCAGCCGCTCGGGTGTGAGCTGATCCAATAGCGACCGGGCCGTCGACTCGTCACCGGCCAGCAGGTGCATCAGCGCGACGTAGGCCTGCAGGCCGGCAACCACGTCAGCCTCCGGCGGCAGCCCCGCGGCGAGCGCGGCGAGCTGCGCATCCAGCTCCGGCACCGCATCCGGCTCCAGGCGCTCCATCCAGACAACCAACCGCTGGTTGCGTACGTTGTCGGCGTCCGGTTCCCCGGCACGGGTGGCGATGCGCCAGCCCTCGTCGGCCAACCGCATCGCCGCGTCGAAGTCACCGGCCAGGGCCGCGCGCATGGAGCGCCGGGTGCGGATGTACCACTGGTAGCGAGGTTGGCGCAGCTGGTCCGCTAGCCCGGCGTAGGCGGCGATCTCGGCGTCGAGCGTTGCGATGTCACCGAGCGTAGTGGCCGCGGTGATTCCCCAGGCGTGCCCGGCCACCATGAGTTCGGGATCTCCGGCTTGCTCGGCGAGCCCGACGATCTCCCGGGCCGCCTCGAGGCGCTCCTCGGCGCCGCCTGGTCCCCAGATGGCGTAAGTACGGGCGTCCAGGCAGCGTCCGATCGTGCCGGGGTCACCCAGCCGGCGGGCTACCGCGACGGCTTCGGCAGAAAGCGCGTCCCGCCGCGCAAGCTCGGGTCCGAAGTACAGCTCGCCGGCCAGCCGGGCGAGCAGCTGCGCTCGTAGCGCGTCGCCTCCCTCACCGACGGCGGCCAGGGCCCGCTCAAGCAGAGCGATCCGGTCCTTGTCGACCACGCCGGTCCAACCCCAGGTGAAGGTCAGGCCGAGGACGGCGCGGGCCAGCAGGTCGGCGTCACCGCTGGCCCGGGCGGCGTCGGTGGCGGCTAGGAAGGCCTGCTGGGCGCGGGGATCCCCGCCCTTGGCCCGGGCCTCACCCAACGCCAGCGCAATCTCGCCGCGCCGCTCGTCGGCGAGCTCTAGTGCCGCCTCGCAGTGCCGGGCGGCTTCTTCGAAACCGAGTTGAGCGGTAGCCGCAGCGGCCGCACGCAGAGCGTAGTCCACCGCCTTGTTCGCCACCGCCGGATCGTGGGCGACGCAGAAGTGGCGGGCCAGCTCGCCCACCGCGTCGAGCGTGACCGCCTCGATGGCTTCACCGACCCAGCGGTGCAGCCGGGCCCGCCGGCTCGGGCCCAGCTGGTCGTAGACCGCCTGGCGGACCAGGTCGTGCACGAAGCAGAACCGGCCGACCGGCTCCTCGGCCACCAGGCGCGCCAAGGCGGCCTGCTCGAGTGCGATGAGCGCCTCTGGCTCGGCCAATCCGGTGGCCCGGGCCACCACAGCCAGGTCGAAGCGCTGGCCGATCACCGACCCGACGATGAGGCACTGCTGCGTTGCACCGTCCAACAAGGACAGTCGCCGCCGCACCACGTCGGTCACTCCGGACGGAATCCCTGCGGCGGTGAGGTCGTCGAGCCCGGTCTCCTCCAGGTGGCGGATCAGCTGGCGCACGAAGAACGGGTTACCCGCGGAGAGCCGATGCACCGCTGGCGCAAGCTCGCCCCGCTCCTCGAGCATCGCTGCCACATCAGCCAGGTCTAGCCGCCGCAGCGGTATCCGGGTTACCAGCTCGTCGCGGTGCAGGTCTGCGAGCAGGGCGGTGACCGGATGCTCCGCAGCGATCTCACCGTCCCGGCAAGTCGCCACTACCAGCACGTTCTCAGCGGAGCGCACGATGTGACGCAGCAACAACAACGTGGGCCGATCGGCCCACTGCAGGTCGTCCACGACGACCACCGCCGATGTCGCGGACAGCATCGCCGCCACACCCTCGAACAACCGGAACCGCTCGGTGTCCGGATTCGCCGCGATCGGGGCCGGCAGGTCGCCGAGCTCCGGCAGTATCCGTGCCAAGTCTGGGGCCCAGATCCCGGTCATCGATCGCAGCTGCTCCGGCGGCGAACCGATGACAAGCTGCCGCAACGCCTCCAGGAACGGTTGGTACGGCGCCACCTGCTCCTCGCCACACCGTCCGAACAGGACAGTCGATCCCTCGGCGTGCAGTCCCCGTCCGAATCGGGCGGACAGCCGCGTCTTACCGATCCCTGGCTCGCCCGTGACGAGTACCAGCCGCGTGCTGCTGCCGACCAGGACTCGCAGCCGGTCCAACTCCACCTGCCGCCCGACGAATCGGCCCCGCTCCGGTCCGGCCAGTCCCGCCGGCAGCGGCGGCTGCCCCGCGCGGCCGGGTGAGCCCAGCCGTAGCGCCCGCAGATAACACTGCTGCGTCTTCGGCGACGGGTCCACGCCGAGTTCCTGAGCTAGCACGTCGCGGCATCGTTGGTAGGCACGCAATGCCTCGGCCCGGTTGCCCGCGGCCAAGTGCGCGTCGATGAGCAGCTGGTAGACGGACTCCCGGAACGGCTCCAGCGCGAGCGCTTCCTCCGCGTGCCGCACCGCTGCCGCCGGCTCCGCCGCCCGGGCCAACACCTCCAGCCCGGTGATCAGCGAGCCGCGTAGCTGCTCTCGCCGGGCGTCCAGCCACTCGCCACCGTAGCCGGGCAGCAGCGGCTGACGGGCCAGCTCGACGGCCGTCGTGGCGCTGTCGCGAGCACCAGCGCTATCGCCCCGGGCCAGCGCCCGCTGCGCCGCATCCAGCTCGGTATCGATCTGCTCGACGTCCGCCCACACCTGCCCGGTGAACTGGTAGTAACCGGGGCCGCTGGAGATCACGGCTTCGGCCGGTAGCGCCGCCCGCAGCCGGCTGACCACAGTGGACAGCAGCGGCTCCCAGCCGCGGGGCGGGTGGTGCGACCACAGCGCCTCGGCCAGCTCTGCGCGGGAGAACGGCCGGGCCCGGTGGCAGACCAGGAAGACCAGTGCAAGCCGGCCCTGCCGACCGGGCAGCTCAGCCTCGTCCACCACCGCGTCACCGGCCGTCACCGACAGCCGGCCCAGCAGGTGCACTCGGAGCATGTCAACCATTCCGCACTGGATCGCTACGGCGATGCAAGAGCGGCTGGTGTGGTGGCCCAGCGGTGGCGCGGCCGGCCGCAACGAAACGGCAGGCCACGGAAAGCGCGCCGCAATACCCGCTTCCTAGCGTCGCTCGCACCACAACCGCAAGAAAGGTGCACGACATGACCGCCATCCAAGCTTCCCCTGACGCCGCGCAGGTCGAGGCATTCGTCGGCAAGGTGCTCACCGACTCTAGCGCTTGGCTGGTGACCACCCTGGCAATGATCGGCGACCGGCTTGGCCTCTGGCAATCGCTCGCCGAGGGGCCGGCCACCAGCATCGAGTTGGCCGCCCGCGCCGGTATCGACGAGCGATACTGTCGGGAGTGGCTGTGCGCGATGACCGCCCACAGCTACCTGCATCACGACCCTCGAAGCGGCCGGTTCACCCTGCCACCCGAGCACGCTCCGGCGCTGGCCGATGAGGGCGGCCCGATGTTCTTCGGCGGGATCCACCAGGAGATGCTCGGGCTAGTCACGGCCATCGAGCCGCTCATCGAGGTGTTCCGGCGCGGCGGCGGTGTGCCCGCCTCCGCCTACGGACCCAATTTCTGGGAGGGCATGACTCGGTTCACCGCCAATTGGTTCGACAACCTCCTGCTGCCAACATGGGTCCCCGCAATGCCCGAAGTTGAGGCTGCACTGGAACGCGGTGCCGATGTCGCCGACATCGGCTGCGGTCAAGGCCGGGCGATCGTGAAGCTGGCCCAGGCATTTCCGGCCGGCCGCTACGTTGGCTACGACCTGCATGAGCCAAACCTGGAGGCCGCCCGCGCCCACGCCACGGCGTCCCGGGTGGACGACCGGGTTCGGTTCGAGTTACGCGACGTCTCAACCGGGCTGCCCGCGACCTACGACGTGATCACCAGCTTCGACGTGGTGCATGATGCGGTCGACCCGCGTGGCATGCTGAGCTCCATCCACGGCGCGCTGCGCCCCGGCGGACGTTACGTGTGCCTGGATATCAACGCCTCGCACCGGTTGGCGGATAACACCGGGCCGCTGGGTGCCATGTTCTACGGATTCTCCGTTCTCTACTGCATGACCGTCTCGCTCGCGCAGCACGGCGCCGGCCTGGGCACCTGCGGCTTTAACGCTCACACCGTGAGCGAACTGTGCACCCAGGTCGGCTTCTCGGTGGTGCGCAGGGTCCCCTTGGACAACCCATTTAATAACCTTTACGAGATCAGCCCCTGACCGCCGTGTGAGATGAATCGACCCGTGGATGATCGACAGCATTGACGACAGCTACAGTCCGGTCGTCATTGCCGTGGTGTTCGGTGGAGAAGCTGGCGAGGGTAGCTTTATGCCGTTGCCGGTAGCTTTCACCTTTGATGACGAGTTCGCCTGCAGCGGGATCGGCTGGCCATCATGGTTACTATCTCCGTTGGCTTCCGGTTGGAGGTGATGATCGTCGAAACCCGCCAGTGCCGTTTTACGATTGGGTGGGTCCACACCGTTAGTCTGCGCCCACCCAACGGGATGTGTTCGAGTCGGACTTAAGAACCGCGGGCGCCAAGACAACCAAGTCAACCCGTCGCGGCGGGTGATGAGGGGTGGCTTAGGGCGTCTCCGTCTGATGATCAGTGCCGCCCGGAGGATCTTGTTGGCGACCTTGGCCGTCTCGAGTACAAGTGGGAGCGGATCGCGGTCTGAGAAGAACGCGCCGGTGGGCGTCCGCCTGGTCCGCAACGCGGCAAGGAGCGTGTGGCCATCGAGGCGGCGGCGGCGTGCCGCGACGAGCACCGACCGCGGAAAGGCGGTCTCATGAATCCAGATCGCCTCCCGGCTGGGTCGGCTTGCTGGCGCTGGCAGCCTGAGCGCGTCGCGATACGCCATATCCACCAGGTTCACCCCGGCGGCGGCGGCGAGTGCGGTCTGCAGATCCGGTCGGCCCACGGTCGGTTCGGTAATGAGCATCCGCCCATCTCGAGTGCTGCGCCGAACCTCGAGCGAGCCGAAGCCGACGTGGCCAGCAGTGTCGAGCAGCCGCCGGGTCAGCTTGTGCAACTCCGCGTCCTCATGGGTTACGGCAAGGGCAGTGCTGCCCGTGTCGACGCGCCACTGGGTGATCTTTCGCCCGCCTTGCGCCGCTAGCTCTTCCCCGTTGCGGTCGCGATAAGTCAGACAGAAGTAGACGTCGCTGTCGCGGCCCGGAATCCACTCCTGGACGACGAAGCGGTCAGCGGCATCGAACGGAGCGAACGGAAGCCGTTTGAAATCGTCGGCGGTCTCGAATCGGTAGGCCGTGCCATACTTACTGAAGTCCTGCCATTGTGGTGTCCGCTCGACCGGCTTGAACACCAC
>JAICHZ010000040.1 GCA_025924655.1 Pseudonocardiaceae bacterium
CCCGATGATCAGGCCTATCCACCAGCCGCCAAGGGACGGCTCCCCATACTCATTCAATGCTACAAACACATTCAATGCGACCTCCAACCCTGCGAGGAATGTTCTGGCACTCGATCAGGCTCGGAACGCAGCCGTTTCGCTCATTGGGTCCGTAATCGGAAGTTTACACACGATCACGAGCTGAGGGAAGTGGCAATATGAGAAGTGCGGCACCGCGCAGCATCCGGAGTCTCAAACATCCGGAAGGGTTTGCGGCGACTGAAATTCTGATCATGGTGTAGGTGATGGGCGGGGGTCGCCGAGGATGTGCGTGGGTTGGTGTGAGTTGGTCGGCGAAGAGGGTGAGTGCGGGAGTGATCTTGGGAGCCGTGGGTCGGTTGAGGCCCACGGTGATGCCGTGGCGTTGCAGGTGATGTGGTGTCCGGCTTGCAGCAGGTTGCGACGGGTGGCCCGGTACCTGGGGTCGGTAGTAGGCGTTGAGTTGCTGGCGATCCACTGTTCGGCGTGGCGGCGAGCCGCTGTAGCACCATCGCAGGTCGTGGAGGTACGTGGACTGGTCCCGATCCGCTAGGTACCGCGTCATAGCTGCGCCGACACGAATCACGTGGCGACACGCCGACGCCGCAGCCCAGGAACACAAGGACTAGGCCGTCAGCTCCACCTCGATTCGGGCGGTCGATCACCGCGGTGGCGAGAAGTATCGGCATCCACGAGATGACGTTAGGCAAAAAGGGTGAAGAAACGAAAGGGCATTGGCCATCCACGGCCAAGACCTGTCGAGACCGAACTTGCCGAGCTGGAACGGGCTCGCAACAACGACGCCGCCCGGCGGATGGAGCGTGATTTCGCAAAAAGTGGCGACCCGTGAAGGAACAGCCGTGAAGTACGAGCGATCGCGGACGGGGCAGTGCCAGCGCGAGCGTACCGATGCCCAGCTCACTGAGGTCATTCGCGAGATCAGCTGCATCGACCTGACTACTCGCCGCAACGCGCCCACCCGGGCTGCGATCGCCGAAGCGAACTGCCGCCGCTCGTCGGGGCGCCCGACATGCAATGGCAACAGCCAGGCCAGATCCCGTCGCCGCCATGGCAGACGACCCGCGCCGAGTCGATCAGCACCACACTGGGCGCGCGCAGGCCGAGAAGTTGTGGTTTATTCGTGCCCGTTCGCCCACTATGATCGGGGCCTGTGCGCGGATCTCGGGATAACGACGACCTGGTCCCCCTGCACGAGCCGTTCGAGACGGCTCTCCGTGGCTTCAACCGAAGACAGGTCCTGGAGCACCTCGAATCCCTCGATGGTCGCATCGCGGTAGTCGCGGCCGACCGTGATGCGGCGCTGACCCAGGTGGCCGAGCTCAGCAAGGTGATGAACCATCTCCGGTTGCAGAGCGAGCTGCTGGAATATCTGCGCCGGGAGGCGCACGAGGCGAGTGCGCGGGTTGAGCACGTCCTGGCTAGTCCAATGGCCGAAGCCAGCGCCCGAATCCAGCGCATCATCCGGCTGGCGGAGGAGGAGGCGGCTGAGCTCAAAGCCACTGCGGAGGCAGACATCGTTGCGGGCAGGGCTCGCGCCGACCAAGAGCTCGCCGAGCTGCGAGCGAGCGCGGATGAGCAGATCGCCAGCCTGCGAGCACATGTCAGCCGCGAGGCTAAGTCTCTGCTCGAGCATGCGAGACGGCAGTGCGATCAACTCGAGGCGGACTCCGCGGCGCGTCGGGAGGCCGCCGAGCAGGACGCGGCACAGGCGATCGCGCAACGTGAGGCCGCGGCGAGCGCCGGGATCCGGGACAGCGAGTTGCACAGCATCGCCCGTTTACACCTGATGCACCGAATGGTCGGCGAGCAGCTGTCGACCCGGGCGTGCGCGGTGGAACGCGACGAGGCGGCGTTGCGCGAGTTGCGCGTCCAGGTCGCCGACGACATGACCGCGCTGGAGACGTTACGCACCGAGGTAACCGCTGCGTTGGCCGCGACCTACCAGGTCTTGGCCGAGGCCCTCGGGCAGGTCGGCAGGGCTGGAAAAGGCCGTCTTCCGGTGGACGGCAGCCCAGTGGAGCGTGTCGAGGTACCCGCCGCCCCGGTACCGACCCAGCGCAGTGCACAGGGCGGGACTGTGTACCTGCTCAACGCCGGCGCCGAGGACCGGCGATCGCCGCGCGCTCCCAGCTGACCGCCGACCCGCCAGCCGTGATGCGGAAGTCCTTGCCAGATTGTGGCCGGTAGGGATCATGTTCACGGCAGGCTCACCGGGATGGTGTCAGCATCGCCAGGCCACCGCTGACCTGGATGCGAGGAGAGCCTGTGCGCCACCGGATACTGCGGTGTCTGGGGGTGCCCATGTTGCTGCTGGCGGCACTGATGGGCGGCGGCTGCACCGCAGGACCCTCGGATCGTCCCGCCGTGGCGGTGCGGGACGCCAACCTACCTCCGCAACGCTTCCAGCAGGCTTTGCCCAGCAGCCCCCCCCTGCCACCGGCTGGCGATTACTACCGTAACTCGCTGCCCTGGCGAGATTGCACCGATGCGATCAGCGGTGCGCTCGGCACGGCCAGCCCACGTCTAGTGGAGTGCAGCGAGCTTCGGGTCGATGCCACGGCTGATAGACCGGTATTCGGCAACTCTCTGCATCTGGACGTCACCAGGGTCGGCGACGGCCCGGCACCCCTCGTCGTGATCGGCGAGGCGTCCGGGCAGCCCGGAACGGTCCTGGCCGCCCGGCTGGCGCAGGAACTTCCACCCGCGCTCCTGGACCGTTTCACCCTGATCGGGATGTCCCGTCGCGGCACCGGGCCGAGTGAACCGCTGGATTGCATACCGAAAACCACCCGGAATCAAATACTCGGCATCGACGCTGACTCGAGCCAGCCCGGACAGCTGGATTCGCTACTTGAGATCACCCGCGTCGCCATCGAGACCTGTGTACAGGATCTCGGAGAGGTACTCACCACGATCAGCTCTACCGGCACAGCTGACGACCTTGAGCAGCTCCGGGTCGCCCTCAACGCGCCGGTGCTCAACGTGATCTCGCAAGGTGAGGCGTCCCGGGCGGTCACCGAGTTCCTGCGCCGATACCCCGCCTCGGTGGGGCGGGTGGTGCTCGACGGTGCCGTTGATCCCACCCGCGACGACGTGGCCGCGACGGAGGCCACGTTGGTCGCCGCGGACGCCGGGTACACGGCGTTCGCCGCCGACTGCGTGGCCCGAGGCTGTCCCCTGGGAGCCGATCCGCGCGGCGCCCTGCTGGCCATGGCAGCGGCGCTGGATCGAAACCCTCTCCAAGTCGGCTGGCAGCTGATCACCGCGGGCATCGCCTACCAGGCCGTGCTCGAGACCGTCGGTGATCCGGAGCGCTGGCCGCAGCTGTCCCACGCACTGGCAGCTGCCCGCGACGGGGATGGCACCGAGCTGGCCGCGCTCGTGACGCCGATACTGACCACTGACCGCGGACTACCCGCGCGCTTCGACCCGGCCTTGGCAACGCACTGCAACGACACCCCCACCAGGGTGCCTCCCGAGCGCGCCCACCAGCTGGCGAGCCAGTGGCAACAGCTTTCCGCGCTGTTCGGCCCGCTGTTCGCGGGCCGGCTGCTGCTGTGTAGTGCGTGGCCGGTGCCCTCGCCACCCGCTGCGTCGGAGGATCGGCCGCTGCCCCCAGTGCTTGTGGTGACCACCACCGGCGACCCGCTGACCCCAGCCGAAGGCGCCAGGCGCACCGCGCAGTCCATGCCGTCTGCGACGCTGGTGACCTGGCAGGGCCAGGCACATGGCGCGCTCTCGCACAGCCCCTGCATCACCGACCTAGTCACCCGCTTCCTCACGGATGCCTCAGTACCGCGCCAAGGCACGCTGTGCCCGCCTTAATACTGCGATGCCTTGCTAGCTGGGGAGGTTGCTGCGCTTTGCGCGGCTGGGTTGTACGCGTAGCGGCTCGCCTGGCATTTTGGGGTACTCGGGCGGGTAGGGCAGGTCGCCGAGTCCGTGGTCGCGCTCGTCCCGCAGCGCCCACTCCAGCAGCAGCTCCAAGCCGAAGGACTCACTGTCCAGCCCGGCGTGCGGATCACCCCGCTGCGCGAGCAGCGCGGGTACCGTGAGCACGTCGAAATCGTCCGGGTGGACGTCGATCAGGTCATCCCAACCCACCGGCATGGACACCGTGGCGCGTGGGGTGCCGCGCACCGACCAGGCCGAGGCGATCGTGCGATCCCGAGCTGCCTGGTTGAAGTCGAGAAACACTCGCTGGCCACGCTCCTCTTTCCACCACGACACGGTGGCCTGTTGCGGGATCCGTCGCGCCACCTCCCGCGCCAGGGCAATCACCGCCCGGCGGACTTGCACGACTGACCACTGCGGGCGGATCCGCACCGCGACGTGAATCCCCCGTCCACCGGAGGTCTTCGGGTAGCCGACCAGTCCTGCTTCAGCCAGTACCTCGCGCAGCACCGCGGCCGCCACAGCGGCATCGGCGAAGCCGGTCCCCGGCTGCGGGTCGAGGTCCACCCGCAGCTCGTCAGGATGATCCACTCGGGGGCGGCGTACCGGCCATGGATGAAAGTCGAACGTACCCAGGTTCGCCGCCCAGGCGAGCACGGCAGGTTCAGTGGGACACACTTCGCTGGCGGTACGTCCGGACGGGAAGGTGATCTCCACTGAGTCCACCCAGGCCGGGGCACCCTTGGGCACCCGTTTGGCGTAGAAGGCTTCCCCGGCGACACCGTCGACGAAACGCTTCAAGGTGACCGGGCGCTGCGCGAGCACTCGCAGTAGCGGCTCAGAGACAGCGAGGTAGTACTCCACGATCTGCCGCTTGGTGATGCCGCGATCGGGGAAGTACACCTTGCCCGGGTTGGATACCCGCACGATGCGCTCGCCCGCAGGGCCAGGCACCGTGAGTTCCAGCGCGTCACCGCGGGCCACGATCGGAAAACTACCGCATAACGGTTACGGTGGGACCGTGGTGCGCAGCGAACCGCAACCCGACTGGCGCGGCGGCGAGTATGGATTCAGCCAGCAGGGCGATGCCCAGGAGCGACAGCGGCTGCACGACGACCTGATCGGGCTGGACCGCGACGATCCCGAGGTGCGGGCGTTCTCCGAGCATTTGGACCGCGCCCACCGGGTGCGGTCCGGGTTCACCGTGGAGGGCTACCTGTCCGGAGTCAGCGACTTCGCCGAGTCGGTCAACCGCGCGGAAGGCCCTCGGCGGTTAGCCGCCGTCCTGGTGGTTGTGCTGATCCTGCTCGGTGTAGGCGTCACGCTGTGGCAGGCAGCGACGTTCGTCCTTACCGCCCTGCTGGGGTGAGCCCCGCGTACCGTATTGGCATGGATCCGGTTAAGGGTGTGACGCCCAAGGTCGTCAAGTCCGACGCCCAGTGGCGCGAGCAGCTCACCCCGCAGGAATATGCCGTGTTGCGCCGAGCAGGCACTGAGCCTCCGGGGACCGGCGAGTACGAGCACACCAAGACTCCGGGCGTATATGAGTGCCGGGCCTGCGGAGCGGAACTGTTCCGCAGCGACCACAAGTTCGAGTCGCATTGCGGGTGGCCGTCGTTCTTCACGCCGCTGGCCGGTGACGCGGTGTTGCTGCGCGAGGACCGCAGCATGTTCTCTAAGCGCGTCGAGGTGCTCTGCGCCACCTGCCACAGCCATCTGGGACACGTCTTCGAGGGCGAGGGTTACCCGACCCCCACTGATCAGCGTTACTGCATCAATGCGATCTCGCTGCGGCTGGTGCCCGACGAAGCTGCGTCCTAAGTCAGGCCTACGGCAACGCCGTGACCAGCTCGGCGACGGGCACCCGGGGACCGGTGAAGAACGGCACCTCCTCGCGGACGTGGCGGCGCGCCCGGCTGGCCCGTAGCGCGCGCATCAGGTCGAGGATGCGCGGTAGCTCGTCGGCCTCGAACGCCAGGATCCACTCGTAGTCGCCCAGCGCGAACGAGGCGACCGTGTTGGCCCGCACGTCGGGATAGTCGCGCGCCTGCATTCCGTGTTCCGCGAGCAGCTCGCGGCGTTCGGCGTCAGGCAGCAGGTACCACTCATAAGACCGTACGAACGGGTAGACGCAGACGTACCTCTTAGGCTCCTCGCCGGCCAGAAACGCCGGCACATGGCTCTTGTTGAACTCCGCGGGTCGGTGCAACGCCACCGTCGACCACACCGGCACGCTAGCCCGGCCCAGCGCGGTGGCGCGGCGCAGGTTGGCGTACCCGGCCTGCAGCGCCTCGATCTCCTCGGCGTGCCACCAGATCATCCAATCCGCGTCAGCGCGCAGGCCGGCGAGATCGTAGATCCCGCGGACCGCCACTCCCTTGCCCTCCAGCGCCTCGAGGTACTGCTGTGCCTCGCGGGCAGGTTCAGAGCGGTCGGCGGGCAGCTTCCCGGGCTGGATCCGGAAAACAGACCACATGGTGTAGCGAATGGTCGAGTTCAGGGCGGCGTAGTCCAGGCGAGTCATGGCCTCATTGTTTCACCGGGTACGTCGACGCCGCCGCGCACTGCACTCGCTGTCCGACGGTCGGCGAGATACTCGACGATGCGGCGGGCCGCGGTGTCGGCGGTGCCGATGCACGCCGGCAGGCCAACCCCATGCAAGGTGGCGCCCGCGACCGCGAGCCCGGCCGACCTGGCTATCTCCCGCTCGAGGGCGGCGACCGCGTCGAGGTGTCCGGGCGCGTACTGCGGCAGCCCGCCCCCCCACCGCGCCACCACGGTGGCCACCGGCGTCGCGGTGATTCCGGTGAGCGCGGCGAGATCAGCGCGTACCGCGTCGACCAGTTCCGCATCGTCACGTTGTAGCACCCGGGCCTCGCCGTGGCGGCCCATCGACGCGCGGACCAGCACCACCTCCGCAGACCGGGCGTGCGCCCACTTGCGCCCGCAGAAGGTGAACGCTTTGACCGACAGTTGCTCATCCAAGGGTCCGTTGGCGGCCACCAGCACGCCGGAACTCTCTGGCAGAGCCTCCGCGGCGGCCCGGGGCAGGGCGAGGCCGATCACCGCGGAGGAAGCGACCTCGACCCGGCTTGCCGCAGCCGACGCGGCCGGCAACGGATCGGCCAGCAGCCGCCGCAAGGCCGGGGCGGGTACCGCGAGCACCACCGCGTCGGCGTCAAGGTGTTCTTCCTCGCCAGCCGGGCCCAGCTGCAGCCGCCAACCGTGCGGTGTGCGAGCCAGCCCGCGCGCTGGCCGCCCTAGCCTCGGGCGCACCGCCGCCCCCGCCACCAGCGCGGCCACCAGACTCTCGAGTCCGCCGCTCAGGGTGCCGAAAACCGGGCCACCGCCGGTCGGCCGCCGGCCAGCGGTCAAGGCCACCCTGGCCGCGGCGAGCAGCGACCCGGCGCCGCCGTCCAGCGCGGTGGCCACCGCTGGCAGCGTGGCACGCAATCCGAGCGCGTCGGCACGCCCGGCGTACACCCCGCCCAGCAGCGGGTCAACCAGCCGGTCGACCAACTCGTCACCGGCTCGCTCGCGCAGCAGCAGCCCGACCGCGGCGTCGCGCCCGACCTCCCAGTGCAGCGGCATCGTGGGTTCCGAGGCCACCCGCGCCGCGCCCTGTGCGGACAGCAGACCGGCGACGTCGGCAGCCGCGCCGGGCAACCCGAGCATCGTGCGGGTGGGCAGCGCCATGGTGCGCCCAACGGCGCGAACCGTAGGAGCCACCGATGTGGGGTGCCTCAGCTGCTCGTCGAGCCCTAGCTCCTCGATCAGGCTGAGCGCCTCCGGCCGTCGCATCAAGAAAGCCTCGGCACCGACGTCGAGGGCCACACCGCCGAGCTCCACGGTGCGCAACGCGCCACCCAGCCGCCGCGAACCCTCAATAAGCATGATCTCGGCAGCCGGTCCGAGCAGGGTCCGCAACCGGTAGGCCGTGGTCAACCCGGAGATTCCGGCACCGACCACAGCAACCCGCGTACCGCTCACTGCGAGTGCGCCAGCTCCACGATGCGGGTCAACATGTCGGGGTCGGTTCCGGGCAACACGCCGTGACCGAGGTTGAACACGTGTGCGTCGGCCGCGCGACCCTCAGCGATCACCCGGCGCGCCTCTCGCTCAACGGCTGGCCAGCCGGCTAGCAACACGGCCGGATCAAGATTTCCCTGCAGCACGAGCGGCTGGTTCGTTCGCACGATCCGCAGTCGCTGCGCGGCTACGTCCAGGGGAATCCGCCAGTCCACTCCAACGACGTCCGCGCCGGCTTGAGTCATCGCGCCGAGCAGCTCACCGGTCCCCACCCCGAAGTGGATCCGCGGCAGGCCAGTGTCGGCCAGGCCAGCCAGCACCCGCGCCGAATGTGGAAGCACGAACTGCCGGTACTCACGCTCGGACAGCGCGCCGGCCCACGAGTCAAACAGCTGAATCGCATCCACCCCGGCGGCGGCCTGAACGCGAAGGAAGGTCAGGGTGAGCTCGGCGAGCCGGCCCAACAGGGCGTGCCAGACGTCGGGCTCGGAATGCATGAGGGCCTTGGTGCGCTCGTGGTGGCGGCTCGGTCCGCCCTCAACAAGGTAGGACGCAAGGGTGAACGGGGCCCCGGCGAAGCCGATCAACGGGGTCTGCCCCAGCTCGGCGACCAGCAACCGCACCGCGGCGGCCACCGGCTCCACAGCATCGGGTTCGAGCACCGGCAACGCCGCGACATCAGCGGCGCTGCCCACCGGATTGTCCACCACCGGACCAGTGCCCGGCACGATGTCCAGCCCGACACCAACGGCATACAGCGGCACCATGATGTCGCTGAACAGGATCGCGGCGTCCACGCCGTGCCGGCGCACGGGCTGCAGTGTGATCTCGCAAGCCAGCTCCGGAGTCATGCAGGCCTGCAGCATCGGCTGGTCAGCTCGCAACTTGCGGTACTCGGGCAGCGACCGGCCGGCCTGCCTCATGAACCACACCGGCAGGCGATTCGGGCGCTGGCCCCGGGCGGCGACCAACAGCGGTGCGTCGGGGAGCAGCCGGCGACCGGTGGCCGGCTCAGTAGTCCTGGTCATTTCGGCCACTATCGTCCCACGGGCCAGCTTTCCCGTAGTGCACGCCCTGGGTATTCCAATACCGCTGGGCAGCGGCGTTTCGACGAGACTGTCGGCGATGGTGCTCCTACAGTTCCAAGTGTGCCCGATCTGGCCGACGCCCCGGAGATCTTCCGCAAAGCAGTGGTCTCGCTCAGCGCTGTGCGGCCGCGCTCGGAGATGCGGTTGGAACCGATCCCGGCCCCGCGCCGGCTTGCGCCGTGGGCCTACGCCTGGGGTCTTGAGCTCCCCGGTGCCGGCTACGCATCGGCGACCGGTCGCCTTGTGCTGCTGCACGATCCTGATGGCCAAGACGGGTGGGATGGCACATTACGACTGGTCGGCTTCGTCCGCGCCGAGCTCGACACCGAGTTGGCTGAGGACCCGCTGCTTGCCGCCGTGAGCTGGTCCTGGCTCACCGACGCACTGGACAGCGCCGGTGCCGAGTACAGCGCCCTCGGGGGCACCGTTACGCAGACCTCGTCAACGCGGTTCGGCGCTATCGCGGGTCGCGAGCGGGCCAACGACATCGAGTTGCGGGCGTCGTGGACACCTATCGGCGACGGTCTGACCGCGCACGCCGTCGCCTTCTGCGAACTGATCGCCGCAGCCGCCGGGCTGCCCCCGGTCGGAGTGGTCACTCTCAGCAAGCGCCTAGTGTGAGCATGTCACCGGGCGTTCCCCGTACGGCGACGTGCGATGAATGTGTAGATAGACTGAATCGTCCAGCATGCCATGAGCGTTACCTGACCTCGCCCACTCTCGCCTGATTGGGCGACCGCCGATGGCGGCTTTACGGGCGGATCGGCAAGAAGGTTTACGCAGCGGCCCCCGTTAGGCCGCTCGGGCGGCTAGTCTCGCCCGTACGACACCAATCCTCGGTCGAGTGGCGGCGCGGTTACTCGGACGGGGTCCCGGTGCGGTCGGGGGCACGACCGACTCCAGGAGGTAGCTACGTGGCTGCTGTCGGATACGGCTCGACCGTCAGGTCGGCGCCGTCCGGCGCCGTGCCGGCGTCATTAGTCCCGCATCCGCGGGAAGAGCTGTTCACGGTGTTGGTGGTCGACGACCATCCGTTGCTCCGTGAGGCCATCGCCTCACGGTTGGTGACGATGGGCGCGGTCACTGTGCACGAGGCTGCATCGGTAGCCGAGGCGAGAGCTCGCGCTCAAGCCTCGGGTCCGTGCGACCTGGCAATTCTCGATCTGACCCTGCCGGACGGTAGCGGGCTGGACCTGATCGGGGAGCTGCGCGGATGGGGCTGGACCCGCATCGTGGTACTAGCCTCGTCTGACGACCCACATGCCGTACGCACCGCGTTCCAGACTGGCGCGCAGGCCTACTTGCTTAAGTCAGCGTCTCCGTCAGTGGTCACCGACGGCGTGCGTCGAGTGCTCGAGGGTGGGGTCTACGCCGACCCGACGGTGGCGCCGCTGCTGGCGTCGGGTACTCGGGTGGCGGGTACTGACAACACCCCGCGAGAGCTATCAGCCAGGGAGGTGGAGGTGCTTCAACTGGTCGCCGACGGCCAGTCCAACAAGGAGATCGGTGAGGCGCTGAACTTGTCCGCGCTCACCGTCAAGAGCCACTTGTCTCGTATCGGGCGCAAGCTCGGGACCGGTGACCGGGCGCAGATGGTCGCCCTGGCGATGCGTGCGGGGGTCATCCGCTGACCGAGACGATTCCGGTTCCGCTGCTGGAGCCGGCCGCGGGGGTGCCACCAGTGGTGGCTTCCGCGGGAGCTCTGGACACCGCGGTCGCGCTGCTCGACGGCGGCACCGGCCCGGTAGCCGTGGATACCGAACGGGCCTCTGGCTATCGCTACTGGCAGCGCGCTTACCTCGTGCAGCTTCGCCGAGACGGCGCGGGCACGGTACTTGTCGATCCGATCGGCCTTGACGACCTGTCCGAACTGGCCGACGTGCTCAACCCGTTAGAGTGGGTGCTGCACGCTGCGTCCCAGGACTTGCCGTGCCTCGGCGAACTGGGCCTGCGTCCCGCGGCGGTATTCGATACCGAGCTGGCCGGTCGGTTGGCCGGGTTCGAGCGGGTCGGCCTGGCACCACTGGTCGAGGAGCTGCTGGGCTACCACTTGCAAAAGGGTCACGGCGCCGCCGACTGGTCTCGCCGGCCGCTGCCCGCGGACTGGCTGACCTACGCCGCGCTTGACGTCGAGCTACTGCTGCCACTTCGGGCGGCGATCAGCGCCGAACTGGATAGCCAGGGCAAGTCCGCCTGGGCAGCCGAGGAGTTCGAGGCGGTGCGGACCGCAGCGCCGGCCGTCCCCCGGGCTGATGCATGGCGGCGGACCTCCGGAATGCACCGCATCCACCAAGCCCGCCAATTGGCCGCGGTCCGCGAGCTGTGGCAGGTCCGCGACCACATGGCCCGACAGCGTGACACCGCGCCAGGCCGGATACTGCCCGATACCGCGATCATCGATGCGGCGCTGTCCGAGCCGCCGGACGAGGCGACGCTGTTGTCGCGACCAGTGTTCAGCGGCCGCTCACAGCGCCGCCACGTCAAGACGTGGCTAGCCGCACTACAGACCGCCAGAGGATTGCCGGCCAGTGAACTACCATCGCTGCGCGCCCAAGGCGACAGCCCACCTCCGGTGAACCGCTGGCCAGACCGGGATCCGGCGGCCGCGGTCCGGCTCACCGCGGCGCGTGCGGCGCTGACCGAGATCGCCGAGCAGTACCGGCTGCCGTTGCAGAACCTGCTTGCACCCGACTTGGTCCGCAGGCTGTGCTGGGAGCCGCCTGAACCACTCGATGCCGCCGGCGTGGAACAGCACCTGGTGGCGGGTGGCGCCCGGCGTTGGCAGTGCGAACTCACTGCGGGTTCTCTCGCCGCGGCGCTGCGCTCTCCCACTGAATAGCGCTTCCGCTATGCGGCTGGCAGCTGCACCGTCACCGTGAGACCGCCGCCGGGCACCGGTTCGGCATGCACGGTGCCACCGTGGGCGAGGACCACGGCCTGCACGATTGACAATCCCAGACCAGCCCCATCGTGCGCCGTGCGAGCGACTCCGCCACGGTGAAACGGCTCGAACAGCGCGGTCACCGCCTCGGGCGCGATCACCTCACCCGAGCTGGCGACCCGCAGGGTGGTGTGTGCTCCCGCCAGATCCGTGCAGACCTCCACCCAGCCACCGTCGACGTTATGCCGCACCGCGTTTTCCACCAGGTTGCCCACGACCCGTTCCAACAGCGCTGGGTCACCCACCGTCAACGCCGGCGTCATCCGCTTGCTGACCTGCAAGGCGCGGCTGTCGGCTTCCGACGCGACGATCCGCAACGCGGCCTCGGCGAGGTCGGCGAGGTCGGCCACTTCACGGGCCCGAAGCGCGCCACCCTCGGTCCGGGCTAGCACCAGCAGGCCGTCGACCAGCTGCTGGGCCCGCAACGTCGCATCTCGGATCACCGAAGCCATCCGGCGCAGTTCAGCCGCGTCCGCGGCGGGATCCGCCAGCGTGACATCCACCTCGGTGCGCACGACGGCCAACGGGGTCCGCAGCTCGTGACTGGCGTTCGCGACGAATCGACGTTGTGACTGGAAGGCGGCTTGCAGCCGATCCAACATCGCGTCGAAGGTGTCGGCGAGCTCGGCCACCTCGTCGCGGGGCCCCGGCAGCCGCAACCGCTCATCCAGCGACTCCGCGGACAGCCGACGAGCGGTGGCGGTCACGTCGTGCAGCGGCCGCAGTACCTGGCCGGTGATCACCCACGCGAGCAGCACGGTGGCGGCGACCGCAAGCAGGAACGCCACCGCCCCGGCCTGCAGTACGCGATGTCTGGCCGCCTCGGCCAGCGCCTCGCCAAGCTGGCGAGCGGCCACCGGCACCCCGTTGACCTTGACGGTGCTGCCCGGCGGCAAGTCGGGCACCGCAGCCACTACCCCACCGACGAGCAACCAGCCCAGCCACAACAGCAGCGCACTGACCGCCGCCGATAATCCGGTGGCGACCAGCGTGAGCCGGGCCCGCAGCCCTGGGCCGCGGCGCGATCGCACCAACCGCTCAGCCGGACGCAAGGTCAGCGCTGGGCACTCGGTAACCGGACCCCACCACAGTCTCGATGATGCCCGGGTCGCCAAGCTTTTTGCGCAGGGTCATCACGGTAACCCGCACTGTGGTGGTGAACGGATCGGCGTTCTCGTCCCACACTCGTTCCAGCAGCTCTTCGCTACTGACCACGCCGCCGCCCGCGGCGAGCAACACTTCCAGCACCCCGAACTCCTTGCGGGTGAGGTCAACGGGAGTACCGGAGCGGCTGACGGTGCGCCGGGACGGATCGAGTAGCACATCGCCGGCGCTGAGCACCGGAGGCACCGCGGGCGTGGCGCGCCGACCGAGCGCACGCAGCCGGGCTACCAGCTCGGGGAACGCGAACGGTTTGGACAGGTAGTCGTCAGCTCCCAGTGACAGCCCAGCCACCCGGTCGGACACGGCGCTGCTGGCCGTGAGCATCAGCACTCGGGTCACCGCCCCGGAGGAGGTGATCTCGGCGCACAGCTGGTCACCCGACATCCCAGGCAGGTCCCGGTCGAGCACCACCACGTCGTACCGGGTTACGGCAGCCTTCTCATGGCCACTGTCGCCGTCGTAGGCGACATCCACCGCCATCCCCTCCCGGCGCAGACCACGAGCAACGGCATCGGCCAGCGGCTGCTCGTCCTCGACGATCAGAATGCGCACCCCCCAACGGTGCCACACCCCGTTGCCAGCCCTGCACCGGCTCGGCTGCATCTATGGGGCGCCCGGAGCCTCCACTGCGGCAGGCTCACCGATCGGTCGGATCAGCGCAGCGGCCCAGCCGGTCACCGCCCTGGCGACATCCTGGGCGGTCAGACCCAGGTCTGCCAGCACCTCGTCCCGGGAGGCGTGTGCGAGGAAGCGTTGTGGGATGCCGAGATCACGAAGCGGCACGTCCACCTCAGCGTCGCGCAGGGCAGCGGCCAATGACCAGCCGAAACCGCCATGCCGGCCGCCGTCTTCAACACTGACGACCAGCCGGTGCCGCGCGGCCATCCGCACCAGCACCTCAGGCACTGGAAGCACCCACCGAGGGTCGACGACGGTGACCCCGATGCCCTGGTCGGCAAGCCGCCTCGCGGCCGCCACAGCGAGCACGGCGAACGCGCCGACACCCACCAACAGCACGTCATCGCCGTCGGCCGCAGCGGGCCGGGCCAGCACGTCCACTGCCCCGACGCGCTGCAGGGCGGGCACTGCCTCGATCACCGGGCCCTTGGGAAACCGCACCACAGTAGGTCCGTCATCTACCGCGACGGCCTCAGCCAGCTCCTCGCGCAGGGTGCCGGCATCGCGGGGGGCGGCAACCCGGATCCCCGGCACGATCCCCAGCACCGACAGGTCCCACATGCCGTTGTGGCTGGCGCCGTCATCGCCGGTGATGCCGGCCCGGTCCAGGGTGATCGTGACCGGCGCGCTCAACAGCGCCACGTCCATCAGCAACTGGTCAAACGCCCGGTTGAGGAACGTGGAGTACAACGCCACCACCGGGTGTAGCCCACCCAGGGCGAGTCCCGCCGCGGAGGTGACCGCGTGTTGCTCGGCGATGCCCACGTCGAAGCAGCGGTCCGGGAACCTCTTGGCGAACACCGCTAGACCAGTTGGGCCGGGCATCGCGGCGGTGATCGCGACCAGGTCCGCGCGCGCGCCGGCAAGCTTGATGAGTTCGTCGGTGAACACGCTGGTCCAGGAGATACCGGCAGGCGCGATAGGGGCACCGGTTTCCGGATCCATCACCTTCACCTGGTGCATCAGCTCGGCAACGTCGTTCTCCGCGGGCAGGTAGCCGTTGCCCTTGCGGGTCACCGCATGCACGATCACCGGGCCGCCGAAGTCCTTCGCCCGGCGCAGCGCGGATTCCATGGTGCTCAGGTCGTGGCCGTCAACCGGGCCGAGGTATTTCAGGCCGAGGTCTTCGAAGAGGATCTGCGGGGTCAGAGCGTCCTTCAGGCCTCGTTTGGCGGCGTGCAATCCAGCGTAGATCGCCCGGCCCACCACCGGGGTGCGCACCAAGGCTTCCTTGCCGGTCCGCAGTACCCGCTCGTAGCTGGGCTGCAGCCGCAACGTGGACAGATGATCGGCGAAGCCGCCGATGGTGGGTGAGTAGGAGCGGCCGTTGTCATTGACCACGATGATCACCGGTCGGTGCTTGCCGGCGGCGATGTTGTTCAGCGCCTCCCAGCACATTCCACCGGTCAGCGCTCCGTCTCCGACGACCACGACGACGTGCCGGTCTGGCCCGGACGGCGCGCCGGTCTGGGCGCGAGAGTGGGCGAAGGCTTTGGCCAGCCCGTCGGCGTAGGACAGCGCGGCCGAGGCGTGGCTGGACTCCACCCAGTCGTGCTCGCTCTCCGCGCGGCAGGGATAACCGGACAATCCACCTCGCTTGCGCAACCGGTCGAACCCTGCCGCCCGCCCCGTGATGATCTTGTGTACGTACGCTTGGTGGCCGGTGTCGAAGATCACTGGGTCGTGCGGGGAGTCGAACACTCGATGCACGGCAAGGGTGAGCTCCACCGCGCCAAGGTTCGGACCGAGGTGCCCTCCGGTGCGCGACACCTTCTCGACGAGAAATCTGCGGATCTCACCGGCCAGCTGGGTCGCAGCGGCCAGATCAAGGCGTTTGACGTCCTGCGGGCTGTGCACCGACTGCAATAAGGTCACTGGTCCCCCCTCGGTCGCCGCAAAGTCCAAAGCCGGCCGCCAACGACGGGCCGCCGGCCGCGATGGCGACCGGACTCCCACTCTAGGAGAGACATCAGGGACCGGCACGCCACGCGTACGACCGATCTGCGCACTGCGAGCGGTAGCTTCCCATGATCACCAAAGCTGAGCCATGGCGGTCCACGTTTGCACAGTCACGCCCCAGATTCGACGATCATGGACTCGGGTGCCAGCACAGCGACGCATTCGATGTGGTGGGTCATCGGGAAGGCGTCCAGTGCCCGCACCGCTAGCAGCCGGTACCCGCACTGAAGGTAGGCCGCGACGTCTCGAGCCAGCGCCGCCGGGTCACAGGCCAAATGGATCAACCGTGCGGGCCCGCGGTCCGCCACCGCTGCGGCCAATTGCCGGCCGACCCCACGACGGGGCGGGTCCAGCACCACCACGTCCGGGGCTCCGGGTAGCTGGGCGAGCACGTGTTCCACCCGGCCATGGACGAAGCGCACCTGCCCGAGGTCGGCCAGCGCCGCGGCGCCGTCGGCCACTGACCGCCGGGATGCCTCCACGACGGTCACCGACCCGGTCGGCCCGACCTGACCGGCCAGCACCGAGGCGAACAAGCCCACTCCGCCATAGAGGTCCCACACCGTGGCGCCCAGCGGCGCGGCTGCCCACTCCCCTACCAGCCTGGCCAGCACGTCCGCCGCGGCGGGATGCACCTGCCAGAAATCGCGCGCGGACAGTTCCCAGCTTCGACCGACAGCGTGTCGTACGACACGCCCGCTGCCATGCAGCTGTTTCGGCGGTCCGCCGGTTGGCAGCTGCACCACGTGCACCCGACTGGAATCCTCAGCGACCACCTCAAGCTCCCCGCCCGGGTGCCAACGACGGGAGAGCACTCCGTCCAGAGAACCCGGTAGCGCCAGCGGGCAGGCCGCCACCGGCAGCACGGTATGGCTGCGGTGGACCCGGAAACCGGGCTGCCCCGTCCGGTCCACCGCCAGCCGGGTTCGGGTCCGCCAGCCCAGCGAGCCGCCGGGTAGCTCCTGCACAGTCACCGCGACGTCCAGCCCGGCGATCCGGTGTAGCTGCTCGGCCACCACCTGCGCCTTGAGCTCGCGCTGCAGCTGAGGAGCGACATGCTGGAAGTCACAACCGCCACAGCCGCCGGGGCCCGATGCCGGACACGGCGGCGCCACCCGCCCGGCTGCAGGTTCGAGCACCGCTACCGCGTCGGCCCGGCAGTAAGATCCGCCGCGGTCCTCAGTCACCACCGCCCGGACCCGCTCTCCGGGCAACGCATGCCGGACGAAGACCACCCGACCCTCATGGCGGGCCACGCAGAACCCACCATGGCCCACCCGTCCGACCGTGAGCTCCAGTTCGACGGCTCCCGCTGGATCTATTGGGTCGGCGGTCACGGTCGGTCGACCCCGCGCGGCGGGGGGGTGGCCGCGGCCGCCCCCGCTGGTGGGCCGCCGGCCGGGGTGCTGTTGCCAGGGGTGGTGTGTGACTTGGCGGCGCGATCGCTGTTCATGCCCCAGCGCACCGCACCCGGAGCGAGCTCCTCCCGTTGCGCAGCCCGGTTGGAGGAACGCGCCTGCCACGGCACGCTCGTCACCATTACGCCCGGCTCGAACAGCAGGCGGGCCTTGATCCGCAGCGCACTCTGGTTGTGCAGGATCTGCTCCCACCAGTGGCCCACGACATACTCCGGGATGAACACCGTCACCACGTTACGGGGGTTGTCCGAGCGAGCTCGCTTGACATAGTCGATCACTGGCTTGGTGATCTCCCGGTACGGCGACTCGACCACCTTCAGCGGCACCGGAAGCTCGCGTGCCTCCCATTGTGCGACCAGATCTCGGGTGCTCGCGTCATCGACGTTGACAGTGACCGCCTCCAGCACGTCAGGTCGGGTAGCCCGGGCGTAAGCTAGGGCGCGCAATGTCGGCAGGTGCAAGGTGGCTACCAGCACGATCGCGTGGTTGCGCGACGGCAGCACGGTATCGATCTCCCGGGGCACCAACTCGGCGGATACCCGGTCGTAATGCTTCCGGATCGCCCGCATCACCAAGAAGATCGCCACCATGGCCGCGATCGCGATCCATGCGCCCTGCGCGAACTTGGTGGCCAGCACGACTATCAGCACTGAGCCGGTCATCACCAGTCCCAGCAGGTTGATCGCCTGCGAACGCCGCATCCGGCGACGCTGGGCTGGCTCCGGCCCGAGAACCAGCAGCCGGTTCCAGTGCCGCACCATGCCGGTCTGGCTCAAGGTGAACGAGACGAACACCCC
>JAICHZ010000041.1 GCA_025924655.1 Pseudonocardiaceae bacterium
GGGCTTGCTCATGGTGCGACTTCCGGCGGCACTGCCCCGAGGGCCGGGCCAGTGCACCAGAGCTCCGGCCATGGGCGCTGCTTGCGCCGTGACCGCGCCGCACCTCGGTGAGCGCCTCTCGCGCGGGCTGTCCGGTGTGCTGGCCGGGGGTCTGGTGGTGCTTGCGATCGCGCTCTGCGTGGCGCAGTGGCTGGCCAGTACAGCAGGCCGGCCCGGACCAGGCCTGGCGACGGTTGCCGGTCACGGGGTCGCGGCTGCGGTCGCGGTTGCGTTGCAGCTGGTCGCCGACCGCTGTCGAGGCCGCACCGCAGCCCTGGCCTCCTACGTGGTCGTGCTGCTCACGGCCTGCGTCCTCTGGTTCGGCTGGTGGGCCTGAGCCAGGTGACTAGGCCTTAGCAGGCGAGCGGCGCGGACACCATGATCACCCTTTGTGTGCCGGAAGTGACACGACATGTCGTCTGAGTCACGCAAACAGCGATCATCGCGATCAGCCGACTAAGGGCGGCAACGTAGCAGCGAGCCAGGCCATCCAGGTTGGCAGCAGCACGTCGAGCAGAGCTTGTGGATTCTCGATGGCCGGTGAGTGTGCGGCATCCGGGATCATCGCGACGTCAGCGCCCAGCCGGGCCGCCATATCGCGCTGCACCAGCACCGGCCACGCGTCATCGGATTCGCCGAAGGCGACCAAACAGGGGATCGCGCGGGTGCGCAGGGCGGTGGCCAGCTCAGTGACCCGGTCGGGCTCGGTGCGCAGGCCGGTCGCCATTCCGAGCAGGCCGACGCTGGACGAGCCGAGGAAGCGGGCTCGCAGCAGCGCGGCCAGTTCGGCCGGTTCGACGATTCCGTTGCGAGCTTCGAGCAGCCTCAGGACGGTCTCGCTGCCTTGGGAACGCATCACCGGCTCGGTGGCGTCGAGCAACTCCCGGCGCTGTCCTGGGGGCAACCCGCCTGGACCCGAGTCGAGCAAGACCAGCCCGGTCACCGGGGCGCCGGCGAGCACCGCCGCTCGAGCCACCAACCCCCCGTAGGAGTGCCCTAGCAGCAGCACTTCGCCGTCGGCGGCCAGCTCAGCCACCAGGGCCGCGATGGTCCGACCCAACGGGTCGGGGTAATAGTCCTGTTCGCAGCGCGGACCAGGGGACTCGTACTGCCCGGGAAGGTCCAGCGCCAGCACGGACAGACCTGCCCGGCATAGCGGATCCAGCAGGGCCGCAAAGTCCTCTTTGGATCCGGTGTATCCCGGCACCAGCACGGCCACGGCACCGACGGGCTCAGCGGGTCGGCCGCGCAGCGCCGCCAGTTCGGCTCCGGGCACCGTCACCTGTACGCGGCTGGCGCCGTGCGGAGTGATCTGTGATGCCGTCACCGGGTCGAGCTTACGAGATTACGAGTCGCAAGCTCAGCGCAGCGCGACCAGGGTGTCGCCGCGTTGCTCCAGCACCACACCCACGGAGCTGGCGGTACCCACTGGGCCGCGGTAGCCGCCGCGGTCCACCGGCAGCGCGCCGAGCTGCGCTCCGGTGGTGGTGTCCAGCACGGCTAGCGCACCCGGCACCGGTAGCAGCAGCCGCCCGGCGACCTCCGACCCGGTGCCCAGCGATCCCACTCGGGTCCACCGTGGCCGCAGGTCAGCGATGTCCAATGCGACAGTGGCCGAGCCGGTGAACCAGTAAATCTCAGTGGGTGTCTCGGTGACATCGGCCAGCCCGCCGGGCGGACTGCCGCGCAGGTCGGTGTCCGGGACCGCCAGCGGGTACTCGGCTACCTCCTTGCCCTGGCCGTCGAGCACGGCCAACCGGGCCGGGTCGGGCAGCGCCACGGCCACCCGTTCCCCGCTCATCGCGATGACCTGGGCCTGCTGACCCGGAAGTAGCGTGCTGAACGTCACCTCGGGGTGATCGGGCTCTTTGGGATCGGACCGTTGCACGGTGAGCCGCACCCGCTCCCCGGGACACTGCTCCACCACGGCCAGCTTGCCACCGCCCAGTTTGGGATTACTGAGGGCCATCGAGTCGTGCACGCAGTCTGGTCGGGGTTGGGTCGCAGGCTGCACGGGGGTCGGCAGCCGCCCATAGGCCAGTGTGCGCACCAGGTCGGAGCGCCATACCTCCAGGTAGCGACGGCCAGTGGCGGCCAACTGGTTACCGGCGGCGACCAGCCGGGTCGGCGCCTCCACCGGACCGGTGCGTTGTGGTCCACGCCGACCGTCGACCCAACCCAGGGCGGTCACCTCGCTGCACGTCTCGCTGCGCTGGTAAACCGCTACCACGTGCTGAAATGCGGCGGCCACGGTACACAGCGGTCGGTCGCGCCGGTAACTCCAGCGCACCGCGCCGGTGTGCAGGTCCCGTCCCGCTACCACGCCTGCGGCACCGGTGACCGCCGTGCCGTCCGCCGCTAGCGGGACCGGGGTCGCTGGACTTGGCGCTCGCCACGCCTCCGTCAGCGCCGTTGGCAATGACCCGGACCCCGCGGCTGTACCCGGTGCGGGGCCGGCGGCGGTGGTCAGCGTGGTGCGGCGCGCGTCACTGGTCCACCACAGTGCGGCGGCCACGGCGAGCACAGCCACAGCCACCACCGCGGCAGCGGTGAGGTCCCACCGGGTGCGGCGTTCCGGCGCGAGCATCCGACCGCTGGATTAGCCTGCGGCGCGGGGCTGGCTGCCGTGCTCCCCGGTGCCGGCGCTGCGGCCCCGGCTGCGCCGACGTCGGCGGCGCGGCCCGACGTCACCATGGTCGCATGGGTGCTCTGCGGGCGGCGCGGTCTCGGCGCTGAGGGCGGCGCTCTCTCCGTTACGGGTGCGCCGCCGCAGGCGGCGGACCGGCGGAAGCGCACTGTCGGCGGGTGCACTGCGCACGCCACGCGCGATGCCAGTGGTACGCCGGGGGCGGCCGGCTTCGTCGCTGGGCTCGGCTCCCAGCCCGGCCCGGGTGCGCCGGGCCAGCGGCAGTCGCCCGGTGGAGTCGGTGGGGATGTCGAGGTCGCTGAACAGGTGCTCCGAGGTGGAGTAGGTCTCCGCGGGCTCCGGCATGCCGAGGTCCAGCGCGTCACTGATCGACTTCCAGCGGGTTTCCTCGTCCCAGTCGACGAGAGTGATCGCGACGCCGGCCCGGCCGGCCCGCCCGGTGCGCCCGATCCGGTGCACGTAGGGCTTCTCGTCTTCGGGACACTGGTAGTTGATGACGTGGGTGACCTCCGGGACGTCGATGCCGCGGGCCGCGACGTCGGTGGCGACCAGCACGTCCACCTTCTCCGAACGGAAGGCGCGAAGCGCCTGCTCGCGGGCTCCCTGGCCGAGGTCACCGTGCACCGCTGCGGCCGCGAAACCGCGTTCGGTGAGCTCGTCGGCCACCTTCTGCGCGGTGCGCTTGGTCCTGGTGAAGATCATCGTCAGGCCTCGATCGCGGGCCTGCAGCATCCGGGACAGCAGTTCGACCTTGTCCATCGCGTGCGCCCGGTAGACGAACTGCCGGGTCAGCTCGTGGATGGCGGTGGCGTCGGGTTCCTCAGCGCGGATATGCGTTGGCTGGGTCAGGAAGGTCCGAGCCAACGTGATGATCGGGCCGGGCATGGTGGCCGAGAACAACATGGTCTGGCGCTGCTCGGGCACCATCCGCAGGATTCGCTCGATGTCGGGCAGGAAGCCCAGGTCGAGCATCTCATCGGCCTCATCGAGCACCAGCACGCGTACCTTGCCCAGTACCAGATGGCGCTGCTCGGCGAGGTCCAGTAGCCGACCCGGAGTACCGACCACCAGGTCCACACCCCTGGCCAGGGCCTTGATCTGTGGTTCGTAAGGTCGGCCGCCGTAGATAGACAGGACCCGGACGCCGAGATCCCGACCCGCGGCGGTGAGATCGGCGCTGACCTGCAGGCACAGCTCTCTGGTCGGGACGACGACCAGGGCGCGCGGGGTGCCGTCAAGGACAATGTCTCCGGTGGTGATCCGCTGGATCAGCGGGACACCGAAGCCGAGCGTCTTGCCAGTGCCGGTGCGGGCCTGGCCGATGAGGTCGTTGCCGGCCAGCGCCAGCGGCAAGGTGAGCTCCTGAATAGCAAAGGTTCGCTCGATGCCTACCGCTCGCAGCGTCCGGACGATCTCGTCGCGGACACCGAGCTGGGCGAAGGTCGGAGAGTCAGCGCGCACCGGTGCGCCGGCCTGCAGCGGAGCGAGTGCTGCGGTTTCGTCGATATCACTGTCTGTATTGGCTTGGGGGTCGTGGTCGGGAAGCTCCAGGGGATGGGTCTCGGGCACTGTGGTCGGACTGACGGTCAGTGTGCTCGCCTCTCTCGTACTGGCGCGTCCACCGCCGTCTCGCTCGACCAGCTCCGCGCCGCCGAACGGCGCAGCAGAACCGGGAACGAATACATCAGGTCCGCGCTCAATTTCATGCGCTCGGCGGCATGTACCACCGAGCGGGACGCGTGGCCACGGGCTCGTATCACCGGGTCGGGTCACGCCCTGTGCACACATCATACCCCTACACCACGTCTACTGTGCGCGTGACACCGCACACTTCAACAATGCGGCACTACGCTCGCGCCGTGGATGTGGCACGTGCGGGCATCGTCGACCTGTTGGGGGTCCTCGCCTACGGAAAGCTGTCAGCTTTCGATCGGCTCGCGCAGGACGCCCGCGATGCGCCCACGCTGACCGGCAGGGTGGCGATGGCCAGCATGGCGGCTACTGAGATCGGGCACTTCCGGCAGCTCGAGAGCCATCTACGTGGTATGCGTGTCTCGGTGGAGGACGCGATGCGCCCCTTCGTTGCGCGCATCGACGCGTTCCACGCCGCAACGGCACCCCGCTCCTGGTTGGAGTCGCTGGTGAAGGTGTACGTCGGGGACGGGTTGGCGGCGGATTTCTACGGTGAGGTGGGTGGCTGGCTAGACGACGCCACCGCCGCACTGGTCAAAGAGGTGCTGGCCGACACCGGCCATTCGGCGTTCGCTGAGCGCGAGGTGCGTAGCGCCTGCGGGCCGAGCCGGATTACTCGCGACCGGTTGGCGCTGTGGGGTCGGCGGCTGCTCGGCGAGGCGGTCACCAATGCCCAGCACGTCGTGGCAGAACGTGACGCGCTGGCTGATCTCATCGTCCGCGGCTCCGGAGATCCGGCTGGCCTGGCCACACTGGTCCGCCGGGTGGAGATACTGCACGGCCGTCGGATGGCTGCCCTCGGGCTGGGGTGAGTGGCTGCCCACCGCTCCACTAGCCTGGGGTGTCACAGCTCGATCACACCGTGGAGGTTCTGGCGTGGAGGTCAAGATTGGCGTCGCGGACAGTCCTCGCGAGCTGACGGTGTCTACCGCGGACTCGCCGGATGAGGTGGAGGCGCTGATCGTCGAGGCGATGCGGAACACTCAGGGAATGCTGACCCTGGTCGACGACAAGGGCCGGCGGTACATGGTGCCGACCGCGCGGGTCGCCTACATCGAGATCGGACCCGGGGACAGCCGCCGAGTCGGCTTCTCCGTCGGCGGCTGAGCGGCGTCAGCCGCGAGCGTTTGCACGATGGCATCCAGTGCGCCCCAGGCCATCATCAGCAGGTAGTCGAGCAGCTGCTCCCGGGACAACGTGCGGTCCTGTAGCCACCAGTCACCGGCCGCTTGCACCATGCCCACCCCGGCGTAGGCCCAGGTCTGGGCTCCGCCAGGATCAAGCCCGAGGCTGCGGAGTTGGTCGGCGAAAATCGTGGCCAGCGCCCCGGCGATCAGTGCGGCGTTGGTCGTGACCGGATCCCGGGGCAATGGCCGGTCGGGGAACGAGCGGCGCACCACAAAGCGGTAGAGCTCCGGTTCGCGCTCGATGAACATCAAGTAGGCCTCGATCACCACCCGGAGCAGCGTCCGCGGGTCGACCTCGGAGCTCAGCCCGGACAGCAGGACGGCCCGCAACTGCTCGGTGACGGTCTCGCTGACCGCCATGTACAGGTCGCCCTTGTCGAGAAAATGCCGGTAGAGGATCGGTTTGCTGACCCCGGCCTCGGCGGCGATGTCGTCCATCGCGACATCCGGGCCGTGCTGGCGGATTGCCCGCATCGCGGCCTGCACCAGCACCGCGCGGCGCTGCTCCCGATGTCCCGAGCGGCTAGTCGGTGACCGGCGCACAGGCTTGACAGAAGCGGAGTCATCCGTCATGTTACTTATGGTAACTGCTACTTTCGGTAACACCTGAGCGGGAGCAGGCGATGTCCACGACGGACGAGCGGTCCTTCACCACCCCGGACGGCACCCGATTGGGTTTGTACCGGCAGGGCCCGCGCGATGCACCCGTGACCATCGTGCTCGTGCACGGCTGGACTCTGGACTCCCGGACCTGGGGCCCGGTCGCCGGCGCGCTATCGACCGGGCCGGGCGCCCGACTGGTGTTGCGCTACGACCTGCGCGGCCACGGGCGTTCCGATCCAGCTCAGCCCGGTACCGAAACTATCGCCCAAGCGGCGGACGACCTCGCCGATCTGCTCGGTGCCGAGGTGAAAGGTCCCGTCGTGCTCGTCGGGCACTCGATGGGCGGCATGGCGGTCATGGCGCTGGCCCAGCGACACCCCGAACTGGTGGCACAGCGGGTTGTCGGCGTGGCGTTCGTGGCGACGTCCTGCGGCGACATGGTGCCGCACAGCCTCGGCCTGCCACCCCTGATGGCCCGGCTGGTGACCCGAGGGGAGACCGCGCTGAGGCGTTGGGCGTTGGCGTCGCAGTGGTGGCTGCGCCGGGAACCGATCATCAGGTGGACCGGGTTGATCCGGCCGGGGGTGCGCTGGCTGCTGTTCGGTGCACATCCGCGACGTGCCGATGTCAGGCTCTGCGCAACGTGCTTGGCGCAGGGTCGGGCAGCGAATCTGGTGACCTTCCGGTCCACCCTTGACGAGCACGACCAAGTCGCCGCCCTCGCTGCGTTCCGACGGATACCGGTGTTGGTGCTGGGCGCGATGAGCGACCGGCTGACTCCGATACGACATACCGACAAGATCGCCGCCGAGCTGCCGCACGCGACGCTGGTCCGCTACGACGGGGCGGGGCATCTGGTGACGCTGGAGCGTGCCGAGCAGGTGGCCGACCGGATCGAGGAGTTGGTCTGCTCGGTGCAGTCCGGCCAGCGGTTGCCTGCGGAGTGATCCCTTAGGCTCATGCGATGTCCCGGCTGCTGGTAGTAGAGGACGACGAGACCATCGGCAGTGTGCTTGAGTCCAGCCTGCGCGCTCAGGGTCACCAGGTCGGTTGGCAACGCACTGGTCGCGATGCGCTGCGTGCGGCCGCCGGGACGGACTTCGACCTGGTGCTGCTGGATCTCGGGTTGCCCGACCTGGACGGCGTCGAGGTGTGCCGGCAGTTACGGGCCAGCAATCCCACGGCGGTGCTGGTGATTCTCACCGCCCGGACCGACGAGATGGATGTCGTGGTCGGTCTGGAGGCCGGTGCGGACGACTACCTGACCAAACCGGTGCGGCTGGCCGAGTTGCTGGCCCGGGTCCGAGCCCATCTACGAAGGGTGGCGCCGGCGACATCGGAAGCCCAACCAATGCTCGTGGTGGGAGATCTGCTGGTGGACACGGGTAGCCGGCGGGCGAGCGTCGCGGGAACGGAGATGCCGCTGCGGGCCAAGGAGTTCGACCTACTGGCCCGCCTCGCGGCAGCCCCGGAAGTGGCGATCAGCCGGGAGACACTAATGGCGCAGGTGTGGGACGAGAACTGGTTCGGGCCAACCAAGACCCTCGACGTACATGTGGCCGCGCTGCGCCGCAAACTGGCGGGGATGGCTGCACTGGGTTCGGTGCCTCGGATCACCACGTTGAGAGGGCACGGCTACCGCCTGGAGGCCCCGAAGGGGTCGTGAGTGGCAGACAGTGCCAGCGCCGATAGTGTTACGGCACCGAATGGCGCTCACGAGCTATAGCATTATCACGACCTTGCCTCGGTGGTAGAGGGGACTCGTGCGCACCCGGATCGTCGGCCTCGCCGTGCTCGCCGCCGTACTGGCCATCGCCCTGTTCGGGGTGCCCTTGGCCGGTGGCGTTTTGAAGTATGCGAAGTCCAACGAACGAACAAAGCTGCTGCTCGGAGCCGATGCAGCCGCGGCCGCCGTGTCAGCAGACGTGCTTCGCGGCAAGATGCCGACCGATCTTCGCGACCCGAACGACGGGACGCACCTCGCGGTGTATGTGGACCGCGGCCTGCGCATCCTGGGTACCGGTCCCGAGGGCGGCGACCCAGCGGTGTACGCCGCTCTGCACGGTGAGATCAGTAACAAGGATCTCAACGGCGAGCTGGTCGTGGCCGTGCCAGTGACCCATGACACCGATGTGATTGGTGCGGTGCGCGCGGCCAGCCCTATCGCGGACGTCTACCAGCAGGTTGCGCTGGTGTGGCTGGCCATGTTCGGCTTGGGCGGGTTGGCCATCGGCATGGTCTGGTTGGTCGCCCGACGCCAGGCCCGGCGGTTGGCTCGCCCGCTCGAAGAGCTCTCCGAAGCGGCGCGCCGTCTCGGTCAAGGCGACTTCAGTGTCCGGACCACCCCAGCGGCCATTCCCGAGATCGACTCGGTCGGCGCGGCGTTGAACAGTACCGCCGGACGACTCGACGACATGCTCGCCCGCGAACGATCGTTCTCCGCTGATGCGTCCCACCAGCTCCGCACTCCGCTGACCGGATTGCGGCTTCGACTCGAGGCGGCGCTCGCGCATCCAGATCAAGACCTTCGGCACGCCATCACCGATGGAATCGCGGCCGCAGACCGGCTGGAACAAACCATCGAGGAGCTGCTTGCGTTGGCGCGGGACACCCGCAGCTCCAACGCCACGCCGCTGGATCTACCGGTGCTGCTCGATGAGATCGAAGCGGGCTGGCATGACCGGCTGGCCGCCCAGGACCGTGCGTTGCACGTAGCGGTGGACCCGCTGGCTCCGGTGTCATTGGCCTCGACCGCGGCCGTGCGACAGGTGTTGACGGTGCTGTTGGACAACGCTGCCACCCATGGCGCGGGAACCGTGTCGGTGGCGGTGCGCAATGCCGCCGACGCGCTGGCCATCGACGTGTCCGACGAGGGCACCGGTATCACGGCTGCCGAACCGGAACTGTTCACTCGGCGATCGCGGCTGGCCGACGGGCACGGCATCGGCCTAGCACTGGCCCGCAGCCTGGCCGAAGCCGAAGGCGGCAGGCTTCGGCTCACCCGGCCCGCTCCGCCCACGTTTACGCTGCTGGTGCCTGCTCAGGCGTAGCGGCCGGGGTTGGTCATGGACCGCTGGAGGAGGCTGCGATGATCGCGGTTCGTCGGCTTAACCACGCGGTGCTGTTCGTCAGCGACTTGGATCGGGCAGCGGACTTCTACTGCACCGTGCTCGGGATGAAGGTGATCGCCCGGGAGCCTCGCGCCAGCGCTGCGTTCCTTCGCGCCAGCGGCTCGGACAATCATCACGACCTGGGATTGTTCGGGCTCGGTCCGGAAGCGTCCCGTCCGCACCGCGGGCACATCGGGCTCTACCACCTGGCCTGGCAGGTCGACACTATCGACGAGTTGGCCGCGGCCCGCGAGGTGCTACTCGACGCGGGCGCTTTCGGCGGCGAATCCAGCCATGGAGCCACTAAAAGTCTTTACGGTGCCGATCCGGACGGCAACGAGTTCGAAATCATGTGGTTGCTGCCGCGCGAGGATTGGGGAGATTACGAATCGGCCGCTCCGGTCGACCAGCTGGATCTACCGGCCGAGCTGTCCCGATGGAGCGGGGTGAGCACAGCATGACCGGGCTTGACCACCCAGTTTCATCGTCCCCGAAGTGGGGGAGTTCGCCCACCTGCACCCCGGTCACGATGGCAGCCTGCACCTCGTGTTGCCGATCCCACTGGCCCACGACGCCCTGGCCAAGGGCTGGGGAGTAGCTCACCCGCTGGCTGGTATTCGGCTGAATCCTGGCATGGTCATGATCTTCGGCCCGCGTGATGTCCCGGAGCTCGACATCGTGGCCGGCATCGTCCGCGCGAGTTACCGCTACGCCGCAGGTAATTGAGCTGCCGGCCGCAACCGCTCAATGCGCGGGGGGCGTCTGGAGGGGGAAGCCGGCGAGGCCTTTCCAGGCTAGTGAGGAGGTGAGGGCCACCGCCTCGGCCTTAGGTACCTCGTGTTGGCGGGTGAGCCAGTAGCGAGCGCTGTGCTCGCTGATCCCAACGACGCCGACGGCGACCAGCCAGGCGCGGTCGGCGTCCAGTCCGGCATCGGCGGCCACCGCCTGCGCGATGGCCCGCACGCAGGCGGTGTAGGTCCGCTCGACGACCGCCTGCACCGGCGGCTGGTTGCGCAGGTCGGACTCGAAGACCAGCCGGTACGCCTGATCGTCACCGTCGACGAAGTCGAAGTAGGCCTCGACCGCGTTGCGGACTCGCTGCCGGTTGTCAGGGGTCTCCTCGATGGCTCCCTGGACCCGGCGGACGAGTTCGTCGGTGTGGCGCTCTAACAGCGCCAGGTACAGCTCAAGTTTTCCCGGGAAGTGCTGGTAGAGCACGGGCTTGCTGACGCCGGCACGCTCGGCGATGTCGTCCATGACGGTGGCGTGATAGCCGTTGGTGACGAAGATGTCAGTTGCTGCGGCGAGCAGTTGAGCGCGTCGCTCGTCCCGGGACATCCGCACGCCTCGGGGCGCTGCATCCGCCCGGCTCGATACCGTCTCGGTCATCGGCCTCCGTCACCTCCCGGCTGGTCTGGTAAACCCTACTCGCCGGTACGTCAGCGTCAGGGCAGGAGCGGGTAATTGGCTCGTCACACCCATGTTGAAGCCATGCTCACCCGGATCCCGTTGTATCCCGGGCCGCTGCCGCAGCTGCACCCCGCCCACCCACCCTGGCCGGGACAAACCCACCGCAGCGGCGGCGTGACGCTCAATGTTCGCCACACACCCGGTCCGCAGCGAGCTGAGCTCGCCGTCTACTTACACGGGCTGGGCGGTTCCTCCACTAACTTCACCGATCTTGCGGGCCTGGTCGGCGTCCGGTTCCCGGGAATGGCCATTGATCTACCCGGCTTCGGTCGCAGTGCGCCACCGGGCGGGTTCGACTACGCCCCGGACTCGCACGCCGAGGTGATCGCCACCTTCCTCTCCGGGCTGGGTCACGGCTCGGTGCACTTGGTCGGCAACTCCCTGGGTGGGGTAGTGGCCTTGCTCATCGCTGCTCGACGTCCGCAACTGGTCCGCACCCTCACCTTGCTTGCGCCCGCCATGCCCGATCTGCGGATGGATCCGCGCCGGCTGTCGGACCCTCGGGTGGCGCTGACCATGCTGCCGGTCGTCGGCACCTGGGTCCGCCGGATACTGATCGAGGTGCCTCCCGAGGAGCAGATCGACCGGATGCTGCGGCTGTGCTTCGTCGATCCGTCGGTGGTCGCGTCGGCGCGCCGGGCCGAGGCCGTCGCGGAGTGCGTCGAACGAGTTGCGCTGAGCTGGGCGGTGGCAGCACTGCGCCAATCCACCCAGCAGCTCGCGCGGTCGTGGCTGATGCCCCGGTCCAGGTCGCTGTGGTGGGTCGCAGCACAGGTCCAAGCGCCCGCGTTGGTGGTATGGGGTGCTGCGGACAAGTTGGTGACCATGCGAAAGGCACCGCGCACTGCGGCGGCGCTGCCACGGGGACGGCTGCTCGTGCTGCCGCGCACCGGACACCTGCCGCAGATGGAGCAGCCCAGCTCGGTCGCGCGGGCGATGCTCGGCATGATCGACGCGGTGGACCGGGCGGTGTGGTGATGTGCGCAGTACCGCGCGTGGCTGTGCGATCCTTGCGCGGTGATCCACCCGCCGCCAGTCGAGCCTGAGTGGGTCTCAGCTCGACGCTCCGAGCGGTATGTGGACTTGCGCATCGCTGATGAAGAGCCGCTGGTGGCCTCGTGGGACCCAGATCCTCAGCTGGTGCCGCGACACGGCAATGCCGGCTCCAGGCGCTTGGCGCGGGCGGTCGCCACCTACGGCTGGCGGGTCTATGCGCTGCCGATCCTGATGGTGCTGACCGTGTTAGCGGTACTTGACGCGGCCAGATCACCACTGTTGTCGCCGTCGGACAGGGCCGGTATGGCCGGCTCGGCGGGTGATCCGCTGATCCCCAACCCGGTGATCAGCCCCGGTTTCGAGGCAATCAAGGCCTCCGCCGAGCTACCCGGCGGCGGCCCGTTCGCGGTGCAGGGTGCCGGCACGTGGCGGGTAATCCCCGGCGCCGGCGCGCCGTTCGGCGCGGGCCGGTTGTTCACCTATACCGTCGAGATTGAGGATGGGGTCGATCTCGAAGGCGGTCCGGCGGGGTTCGCAGCCACCGTGGACAGCACGCTGCAGAACCCCAAGAGCTGGATCGGCAGCGGACGCTACCGCTTCCAGCGCATCGATGACAGCCGGGCGGCGACCCTGCGGATCAGCCTCACCTCGCAACAGACCACCCGGCGGCTCTGCGGCTTCCAGATTCCCTTCGATGCGTCGTGCTGGCGGCCAGCAGATCACCGGGTAGTGATCAACACCGCCCGCTGGGCCCGGGGAGCGGTAGCTTTCCAGGGCAACGTGGTGCAGTACCAGCAGTATGCGATCAACCACGAGGTTGGGCACGGGTTGGGTTTCGCGCATGTCGCGTGTGAGACGGACGGGCGGCTGGCACCGGTGATGATGCAGCAGACCTGGGGAGTAGCCGACGACTATCTCGCCGCGATGGGCACCGACCACGTGACCCCAGATGGCCTGACCTGCCAACCCAACGCCTGGCCCTTCCCCACCGTCAACTGATCCCATCCGCCAACGCGAGAATGCAGCGGTGGGAAGAGTGGGGGCAGCGGGGACGTTGACCCGGAACAGACGCCCACGACACTGTGAGGAGTGCGCCGATGAGCCTGCCACCGTTGGTGGAGCCCGCCGCGGAGCTGACCAAGGAAGAGGTGGTCCGCTACAGCCGCCATTTGATCATTCCGGAAGTCGGCATGGTCGGTCAGAAGCGGCTGAAGAACGCGAAGGTGCTGGTGATCGGCGCCGGCGGCCTGGGCAGCCCAGCCCTGTTGTACCTGGCCGCTGCCGGCGTGGGCACGCTGGGCATCGTCGAGTTCGACGAGGTCGATGAGTCCAACCTGCAACGTCAGGTGATCCATGGCCAGTCCGACATCGGCCGGCCCAAGGGCGAGTCCGCCCGGGATTCCATCCGCGAGATCAACCCGCTCGTCGAAGTCAACCTCTACCAGCTGAGGTTGGACTCGTCTAACGCGCTGGATATCTTCCGCGACTACGACCTCATCCTTGACGGCACCGATAACTTCGCGACCCGCTACCTGGTCAACGACGCGGCGGTGTTGCTCGGCAAGCCTTATGTATGGGGCTCGATCTTCCGCTTCGAGGGTCAGGCGTCGGTCTTCTGGGCGGACGCCCCCGGTGGGCAAGGGTTGCAGTATCGGGACCTGTACCCGGAACCGCCACCTCCCGGGATGGTGCCGTCGTGTGCCGAAGGCGGCGTGTTGGGCGTGCTCTGCGCGTCGATCGGTTCGATCATGGTGACCGAGGCGATCAAGTTGATCACTGGGATCGGCGCGCCACTACTGGGCCGGTTGATGGTGTACGACGCGCTGGAGATGAGCTACCGCACCATCAAGATTCGTAGGGATCCGGCCGGCGACCCGATCACCGAGCTGATCGACTACGCGGAGTTCTGCGGCGCGGTCAGCGACGACGCCGCCACCGCGGCGGCGGACTCGACGATCACCGCCCGGGAGCTCAAGGAGCTGATCGATTCAGGCAAGGACTTCGCCCTGATCGACGTCCGGGAGCCCAACGAGTACGAGATCGTCAGGATTCCTGGTTCCATCCTGATCCCCAAGGACCGGATCCTGTCGGGTGAGGCGTTGGCGGAGCTGCCGCAGGACAAGCCACTGGTGTTGCACTGCAAGTCCGGGCAGCGCTCCGCTGAGGCGCTGGCCGCGCTGCACAAGGCGGGCTTCCGGGATGCCGTGCACGTCGGCGGAGGCGTGTTGGCCTGGGCCAAGCAGGTGGATCCTTCGCTGCCCGTCTACTGATCGGCGGCCGTCAAAGGCGTTCGCTCAGATCAGCCGCTGCGGCGGCGCGTGGAGTACTGGCGGGAAGGCACTGCCGGGCCAGACCGGCGGCCCACACCGGACTTGCCGCCTTGGGCCGCTGCAGCGCCTGATTTTCCGCCGCGGCGTTCGCGGCGGTTGGGTACCGGCGAAGCGGCATCCTCGGGTTGTTCTTCGGGTTCGAGTTGCTCTGCCATCAGGTCTCCTTGGTTCCACGTGTATACGGGGGTCGCGTCGGCGCTGATTCGGCGGCCGGGATGGCGCTGCCGCTCGGGCGCAGGCGCAGGCGCCCAGGAGTACCTCAGCAGATCATGCGACCACGCTAGCGCGGGCGTGCCCCCGGCGCACCCACGTTTCACGGCGGGTCGCCGGGCCCCTGCTGTACCAAGGCCTCACGTGACGTCTGCCCCGCTATGTGAACGGGAGTTCTCAGCGCTGCAACAAGCAGCAACACCGCGAACATAACCGGAACCTAGCGTCACTCATCGTACCCACCAGTCCAGGAGGCGCGATGAGCACGGCTGAGAAGGCAGCGCCGGCTACGCCGGCTCGCCGGGGGAGATGGATCGACCACTGGGAGCCGGAAGATCCGAAATTCTGGGCGATGACGGGCGCGCGGGTCGCGAATCGGAACCTGTGGTTCTCGATCTTCTCCGAGCACATCGGGTTCTCGATGTGGTCGGTCTGGTCGGTCTTGGTGCTCTTCATGGGCAAGGCCTACGCC
Source organism: Pseudonocardiaceae bacterium (assembly GCA_025924655.1). Taxonomy (GTDB): domain Bacteria; phylum Actinomycetota; class Actinomycetes; order Mycobacteriales; family Pseudonocardiaceae. The sequence goes on from JAICHZ010000041.1 coordinate 14,757, forward strand.
ATCGATCCGGCTGGGAAGTTCTTCCTGGTGTCTCTGCCCGCACTGGTCGGTGGGTTGATCCGGATTCCGTACACGATGGCACCGGCGCGGTTCGGCGGCCGCAACTGGACGATTGTGAGCGTCTTGTTGCTGCTCGTTCCGACCATCGCGGCGATTGCCGTCATGCATCCGGGCACGTCGTATACGACGTTCGTGGTCGTCGCGGCACTTGGTGGGCTGGGCGGCGGCAACTTCGCGTCATCGATGGTCAACATCAACGCCTTCTACCCGGAAGGCAAGAAGGGCTGGGCACTCGGGCTCAACGCTGGCGGTGGGAACATCGGTGTGCCCGTGGTGCAGCTACTCGGCCTGGTGGTGATCGCGACAGTCGGCATTGCCTACCCGCGTCTGGTGCTCGCCATCTACATCCCACTGATCCTGCTCGCCGCGGTATGTGCAGCGCGGTTCATGAACAACCTGTCCTGCGTCCGCAACGACACCGGTGCGCTGCGTGAGGCGGTCCGGGAGACCCAGACCTGGGTGATGTCGTTCCTCTACATCGGCACGTTCGGCTCGTTCATCGGCTACAGCTTCGCCTTCGGTCTGGTACTGCAGACCCAGTTCCACCGCACCCCCCTGCAGGCGGCCGCGGTCGTTTTCATCGGCCCGCTGATCGGCTCGCTGATTCGTCCGGTCGGCGGTTGGATGGCCGACCGGTTCGGTGGGGCCAAGGTCAGTTTCCGCAACTTCATCGGAATGGGGCTGGCCACCGGCCTGGTGATCACGGCCTCCAACCAGAAGTCACTGCCGTTGTTCATGGTCGGTTTCATCGCCTTGTTCGTGCTCTCCGGTATCGGCAACGGTTCCACGTACAAGATGATTCCGTCGATCTTCAATGTGAAAGCCAGGGCCGCGATCGCCGCTGGTGAGCCGGTGCAATCCGCGATGATGAGAGCTCGACGGCTGTCCGGTGCGGTAATCGGCATCGCCGGCTCGATCGGTGCGATGGGCGGACTACTGATCAACCTGGCTTTCCGGCAGTCCTTCCTGACCGCGAAGTCCGGGGTACCCGCGTGCTGGGCCTTCCTGGCCTTTTACGCAACCTGTGTCCTGGTCACTTACCTGGTGTACCTGCGCCGGGCACCCAGCACCGTGCGGTCCCCGAGCGCGCAGTTGGCTTACGCCCGGGTGTGAGAAACAAAGTATGACGAAACAACTAGGAAACGCGCCGTTCACGTAACCCGCTCAAGATGTGGGGACCGGTCGTGCTCGCTGGGGCAGGAGGAAGCAGCATGATGCGCACAGTCGTCGTTGCGGGCCATGGCATGGTCGGACATCGGCTGGTGGAGGCTCTGATCGGCCGGGACCTGCAGCGGCAATGGCGGATCGTGGTGCTCGCCGAGGAGACCAGACCGGCCTACGATCGGGTCGCACTGTCGTCGTATGTGGACTCGTGGGACGCCGAGACGCTGACCCTGCCCGCGGTCCTCGACGAGCGGGTGGAGCTGCGCCTGGGCGACCCGTGCGTGCGGATCGACCGCCGCAAGCGCACCGTGCGCACCGCGTCCGGGCGCCGGGTTCGTTACGACGCGCTGGTGCTGGCCACCGGGTCGGCGCCGTTCGTGCCCCCGGTGCCTGGGCACGACCTGCCCGGTTGCTACGTCTACCGGACACCGGAGGATCTCGACGCGATCCGGGGGGCCGCGCAGCGCGCGATGCAGACCACGGTGGCGGGTCGGCGCTCCGGGGTGGTCGTCGGGGGCGGGCTGCTCGGTCTGGAGGCCGCGCATGCGCTGCGCCAACTCGGGCTGTCCCCGCACGTGGTCGAGATCGCGCCGCGGCTGATGCCGATGCAGGTCGACGAGGGTGGCGGGGCGCTGCTGCGCCGGTTCATCGAGGGTCTCGGGGTGCGGGTGTACTGCGGCCGCGCCACAGCGGCCATCGAACCGGACCGGGGACGGATGCTGGTCCGGCTGTCCGACGGAACCGAGCTCGACACCGACGTCGTGGTGTTCTCCGCTGGCGTACGCCCCCGCGACCAGCTGGCCCGCGACGCCAAACTGCCGGTCGGTGAACGAGGCGGCGTGCTGGTCGACGCCAGCTGCCGCACCTGCGACGATGACATCTGGGCGATCGGGGAGTGCGCCGCGGTCGAGGGCCGCTGCTACGGGCTGGTCGCACCCGGCTACGCAATGGCCGAGGTGGTGGCCGATCGGCTGCTCGGCGGCCACGCCACCTTCCCGGGCGCCGACACCGCCACCAAGCTCAAGCTGCTCGGGGTCGACGTGGCTAGCTTCGGCGACGCCCATGCGACAGCTGAGGGCGCGCTGGAGGTGATCCACAACGACCCCGTCGCCGGCCGCTACGCCAAGCTCGTCGTCTCCGACGATGCCCGAACGCTGCTCGGTGGTGTGCTGGTGGGCGACGCCGAGTCCTACGGCATGCTGCGCGCGATGGTCGGTGCGGTGCTGCCGGCCGACCCCGGTGCGTTGATCTCGCCGTCCGGCGGTGAGCTCGACGCGGGCGCGTTGCCGGCCGACGCTCAGGTGTGTTCCTGCCACGCGGTCACCGTCGAGGCGATCGGTACGGCGGTGCGCGAAGGGGCGACCACCGTGCCTGCCCTGAAGTCCTGCACAAAGGCGGGTACCGGGTGCGGCTCCTGCGTACCGATGCTGAAGAAACTGCTCGCCGCCCAAGGCGTCGAGCAGTCCAAGGCACTGTGTGAGCACTTCACGCACAGCCGGGCGGAGCTGTTCGAGATCGTCGCCGCTACGCGGATCCGGACCTTCTCCGAGCTGGTCACCAAGCACGGCACGGGCCGCGGTTGTGACATCTGCAAGCCCGCGGTGGCCTCGATTCTGGCCTCGCTGAGCGGAGTGCTGAACCCCGGCAGCCACATCCTCGACGGTGAGCAGGCCGCCCTGCAGGACACCAACGACCACTTTTTGGCCAACCTGCAGCGCAACGGCACCTATTCGGTGGTGCCCAGAGTCCCCGGCGGGGAGATCACCCCGGACAAGCTCATCGTGCTCGGTGAGGTGGCCCGCGACTTCGGGCTCTACACCAAGATCACCGGTGGGCAGCGGATCGACTTGTTCGGGGCCCGGGTGGAGCAGCTGCCGGCGATCTGGCGCCGGCTGGTCGACGCCGGCTTCGAATCCGGGCACGCCTACGGCAAGGCGCTGCGGACCGTGAAATCCTGCGTGGGCACC
>JAICHZ010000042.1 GCA_025924655.1 Pseudonocardiaceae bacterium
ACTGCGCATGTGCCACCTACGGCAACTTTTCGGTTTAATTGCCGCGGGTGGCACCTCCGCGCGCTGCGATAGTCCTTTCCTGGGTGTCACTGACAGTGATATTCTCCGCCGGGAGTCGACGGGCGCGATCTCGCCAGGGGACCCAAGCGGACCGAACCCGATGGCGGAAGGCTGGCGACCGTGGAAAACTCACCGCGGGCGCACCGGTTAGCCGAGGGAGCATCTGGGTCGCCCCTTGGAGGCGGGATTGAGATCACGAGCTCCAGTCCAACGGTTTCTTGTTGCCATCGCCGCGCTAGCTGTCGCGGGGGGAATGCTCACCGCCTGCGGCCAGAGCAAAACTGATTTCCCACTCGCCACCGACTCCGCGGCCGGCCCCATCGTGTGGCCGGTGCCCATGGAGCCGATGGGGACCGGCATGCAGATGGTCACCCCCACCTGCACGACACAGCCGACGGCGGTCCAACAGCACGCGGCGGTGACGCTCGTCAACTCCACGGTGGCCGCCACACAGCGCTACCAGAGCCTGGGGGCGGCCAAAGCCAACGGCTACGTACCCATCACCCCGACCGGGCTGAAGGTGGTCCACTACATCCAGGCCGCCTACGTCAATGACGGCCGCGCCCTCGATCCGGGCGCCATCGAGTCACTCGTCTACGCCAACACGTCTCACGGGGCCGTCCTGGTGGCTGCGATGTACACCCTGGCGTCGGACCAGGTCGGCCAGATGCCCCCCATGCCTGGCGGGTGCCTCACCCAGTGGCACACCCACACGAATCTGTGCTTCTCCGACGCTAATGGCGCAGTGGTGGCAACCACCCGGCAAGGACCGTGTCAGCCCGGGTCGACCAACCGGGTGACCCAGCCAATGATCCACGTGTGGTTGGTTCCAGTACCGGGGGGGCCGCTCACCGTCGACGACGACGATGCTCAGGTGGTGCGGGCTGCCGAGCACATGTCGCCGCCCGTCCCCCGCAACACCATGGCCTGATCAATGGCCCACGCCGGCTAGCGCGAAGAACTCCTGCCGGGAGCGAGCGTCGGCCCGCAGTACCCCGTGCAGGGCTGAGGTCACGGTGCGCGAGCCGGTGGCTCGAACGCCCCGCAGCGACATACACAAATGCTCGGCTTCAATCACCACGGCGACGCCCTTGGGCGCCAGGTGCTCCTGCAGCGCATCGGCGACTTGCTGGGTCAGGCGCTCTTGAACCTGCAGGTCCCGGGCGAACATCTCGACGACCCTAGCCAGCTTCGACAGGCCGAGGATGCGCTCGCCGGGCAGGTAACCTACGTGGGCGATCCCGTGAAACGGCAGCAGGTGATGCTCACACAGCGACTGCACCGGAATGCTCTTCGCGAGCACCAGCTCGTCGTATCCCTCGTCGTTCGGAAAGGTCGTCAGGTCGAACTCCCGGGGGGTGAGCAGCTCGGCGAAGGATTGGGCGACTCGCCGTGGCGTGTCGGACAGGTGTTCAGATGCCGGATCCTTACCCAAGGCGATCAGCAGATCGGTCACTGCCTGCTCCGCCGCTAACAGGTCGACGTCCTTCCTGGGCGAGACGACCCTCAAGCTCGAGTGGCGCACGGGCGCTGATCGCTCGGGCAGTGATGTCACGCGAATACCTCCGCAATGGCCGACGCCAGTGTTCTCCGGGTGGCCCACGTGGGAGGTATGACCAGCACTGGGCAGGTTGCGTGCACAACGCAGTACCAGGCTACCGATCGGTGCAGCATCTCGAGCGACCGGTGGCCGTGCCCGACGACCAGCAGGTCGGCACCAGCGGCCTCAGCGACAAGTGCCGGGCCAGCCGGTCCTCGGACTACCCTTTGTTGCACCTGCGCCGAATAAGCGGGAACCCGCGCCAATGCGGCCGCTACGACCTGGGCGAGTTCACGCTTGGCCCGTGCTTGCTGCTCGGCAATGGGTGGCACTCGTTGAGCGGTGACCGCCGCTTCCCATCCCTTGGCCAATATCGGTGTCCAGCAGCGGACCGCACACACCTGAGCGCCGGTGCGGCCGGCGTGCGCCAGGGTCCACCGCAGCGCCGTGTAGCTGGCCGGGGAACCGTCAACCCCGACTACCACTAGCTGCTCGCTCATTTCGGGTCTCCTCGCACTTCTAACAACATGATACACTAACGTTAGAACTCGGATGAGTGCTTCGTCAACAGGAGTTGGTTCTAGAATGGAGTCCCGGGAAGCGCAGATCTCCGCGATCGCCGCACTGGACGAGCCGACCCGTCGCCGGCTCTACGACTACGTCGTGCGCCAACCTGCACCGGTCAGCCGTGACGATGCCGCCGCAATCCTGGAACTGCCGCGCACGACCGTGGCGTTTCACCTCGACCGGCTAGTCGATGAGGACCTCCTCGACGTGATCTACGAGCGACGCACCGGCCGCACCGGCCCTGGCGCGGGCCGGCCGGCAAAGCTCTACCAGCGGTCGCAGCACCACGTAGCCGTGTCACTGCCCCAGCGCCGCTACGACCTCGCCGGCCAGCTGTTGTCCAGTGCGCTCGAAGCCGCCGAACGCTCCGGGAGCTCGCCGCGAGCGCTTCTCGACCAGCGGGCCTACCAGCTGGGCAAGGAGCTCGGCGAAACGGCGCGCGACGCCGACGCCGACCGGAGCACTGCGCTACGGGTACTCGAGGCTTACGGTTTCGAGCCCCGTATCGAAGCCGGCGAGATCGCACTCGCCAACTGCCCGTTCCACACGCTGGCGCAGACCTACACCGAACTCGTATGCGGAATGAACCTACGCCTGCTCGAGGGGTTGCTCGACGGTCTGGGGCACACCTGCCTCACCGCTCGTCTGGACCCCATCCCGCCGCACTGCTGCGTCCGCCTAGCACCAATACCCGACCCGGAGTCCTAACAGCTCCGCTGGAAGTGCGAAAAGGTTCCACTTCGCGGGTCACAGCCCGTCCTGGCCGCGAATAGGTTCCATTTGGACGTCACTTACGCTGTGCGGCGCTAAACGCGTTGAGAGCTGCTGCACCGAACAGTACGAAGCGGACCTCGCGAACCCGGGTGGGCGTGTTCAGTACGGTTGTCAGCGCAATCCGGGCAGCGTCGGCCAGCGGCCACCCGTAGACGCCGGCGGACACCGCAGGAAACGCGACGGTCTGGGCGCCGAGCTCACCGGCCACCCGCAGCGACTCCCGGTAGCAGGACGCGAGCAGCTCGGAGCGGTCCTCGGACTCGGTGTACACCGGACCGACGGTGTGGATCACCCAGCGAGCCGGCAGCTTGCCCGCGGTGGTGGCGACGGCCTGGCCGGTGGGCAGTCCGTCCGGATACCGGCTGGCCCGCAGTTCCCGACACTGCGCCAGAATCGCGGGGCCGCCGCGGCGGTGGATCGCGCCATCGACCCCGCCCCCGCCGAGCAGCGAGCTGTTGGCAGCGTTCACCACTACGTCAACGTTCTGTTCTGTGATATCGCCCTGCACCAAGGTGATCTGCGCAGCCATTACTTGAAGGTAGCGACCGGCTGGTATGGCAGACTCCTCGCACCTGCGCGCCGACTACTAGGGGATCGCCTTGCGCGGCATCACCTTTGAGTTGAATCACGAGGAGTACCGCACCGCCTGGCAAATTCTGGATCTGGGCACCCGGCACTGGAACCTGGACCTGCCCGGCATCCCGGAACTGACCGACCAGGACCGCCGAGCCCAGGCCGCGAGCACGCTGGAGGATTTGCGGGCCCGTGGGCTGGCGGATCGGCGAGGGATGGCCCCGGAGCTGGCGGACTCCCTGTGCCTGGTGGCCAGCCCGGTGTGCGAAATCAACGGCTGGGTCCAGGCCGGCGGCGCTGCGGTGCGGTTACTGGCCGGTTCACGGGGTGAGTGGGCAGTGCTGGCGATGCTCGATGAACACCGGCTGCTGGTGCGCACCGGTCCCGCCAGCGAGCTGTGCACCGCGGTCGCCCGGCAACTACCGGATCGTCTCGCCGGGCCGGGATCGTCGGTGTCGGTGCCGTCCGCGCTGTTGGCCGAACCCGCGGGCGACGGGAAGCCGGGGCTCAACGGGCAGCAGCTGGACAACCGGTTGACCCGCGGCGGGGTGAAACCCGACGACGCCCGGTCGGTTACGGCGATGCTGCGCGGCCCGAAACCCAGTGCCGGAAAGTTCGGTGCCGCCCGCCGCGATCGCAACGGCAAGCGCCACCCCGCCGGCGCCGCACTGGTCTACCTCGCCACCGAGCGCGGCGGGTACACCCTGCAACCGCTGCGCGGACCCGACGGAACAGCGTGGACCACCCTGGCCCCCGCAACCCTCACCCAACTCGCGCAACGCATAGAACAGCTCCTGGACAGCATCCGCATCGGGTGACCAGTGTCATCACGCTGATGCCCCCGGACTGATGACTGGCAGCCCGAGCGCCTCGGCGGCACCAAGCAGCCGTTTGTCGTAGCTGACGAAGGACTCCAGCTGACCCCCGAATACGGCGTGCGCGGTGGCGAGGTGGATTGCGTCCAGCGAACGGAGATCGGGGGTCGAGTAGCCAGCCGCCGCCGTGCGTACGAGCTCATCGACTTCGTACCGGGCGATGCGCGCCAACAATGCCGGAACGGACGACACGAGATCGGGCTCCGTGCGGCGTAGCGCATGGGGTAGCTCGACCTCAGCGAGGACGGAGGTCACCGGCGTGCTGGTGACTCGGGCGTCGAGCCAGTCGGCCAGGGCGTCGCTCTCCGGCTCGCGGCGGATCAGCTTCACCAGAGCTGCAGTGTCTAGGTAGATCATCAGTAGCGTTCCTCGTCCCGCATCTCGCGGATCAGCTCGCCAGCCTCATGATCGGTCCTAATCGGGCCAGTGGGCCGCAGCACGGGGCCCCGGACAGTTGCTGGCCGCAGTTTGCCGGATGCGATGAGGTCGGCCAGTGGGTGCGGCTGAGCCGGCACCAGCCGGGCAATGACCGCGCCTCGCTCCGTGATATCGATCTCCTCACCGTGCTTGACCCGGGCCAGTACCCCAGCAGTGTTCTGGTTGAGCTCCCGGACAGGTACTTCACTCATAACGCAAGTGTAGTACGTTTACGTACTAGAGTTGGGAACCCGCAGCGGGTGTGCGGTAGGATTGGGTGCACTATGGCGCTCACTCTCAGCAGCCCGGCCTTCGCCGACAAAGAGTTCATTCCGTCTCAGTACACCTGTGATGGCGACAACGTGTCCCCCCCGCTGTCGTGGTCAGAGGTCCCGGAGAGCGCCGCAGAGCTGGTGCTGCTCTTTGAAGATCCCGACGCCCCGGGAGGCACCCACGTGCACTGGGTGCTGTTCGGGATTAACCCCGCATGCGACGGCCTGGAAGAGGGCAAAGTGCCCCCGGGGGCCGTCGGCGGCAAGAACGACTATGGCCGCACGGACTGGGGCGGCCCCTGCCCCCCGTTCGGCAAGGCCCGCCGGTACATCTTCACGCTGCTAGCCCTGTCTGAGCCCAGCGGTCTGGCCGAGGGCGCCAGCCCACGCAAGGATCTGCCGCACGCCCTGTCTGGCAAGGTGTTGGCTCAGGCGCAGCTCACCGGCAAGTACGCCCGCGGGCGTTAACCAGTATCTGACAGCTGATCACTGTTTGGGTGCCTAGAACGACATGCCGTGTCGTGCTAGGCACCCAAACAGTGATCTTGGCGAGCGCGGACATCCGGAGCCGTCAGCGTTCGTGCACCTGGCCGTCGGCGACGGCCCAGCAGCGGGTGGTCCGGACGGCGTCGAGCATCCGGCGGTCGTGGGTCACGAACAGCAACGTGCCCGAATAGGCCTCCAGGGCGGATTCCAGCTGCTCGATGGCGGGCAGGTCGAGGTGGTTGGTCGGCTCGTCGAGCACCAGCAGGTTCACTCCACGGGCCTGCAGCAGCGCCAGTGCCGCGCGGGTGCGCTCGCCCGGTGACAGGGAAGCGGCCGGCCGCGGCACATGCGCGGCGTGCAGGCCGAACTTCGCCAGCAGTGTCCGCACCTCAGACTCCGGCCACTCGGGTACAGCCGAGCCGAAGGCCCGGATCAGCGACTCACCGCCCAGGAACAACCCGCGGATCTGGTCGATCTCTCCGACTCGCACCCCCGGCCCCAGCGTCGCGAGACCCGAAGACAACGGCACCCGGCCGAGCAGCGCCGCTAGCAGTGTGGACTTCCCGGAGCCGTTGGCGCCGGTGATGACGACCCGGTCAGCCCACCCGAGCGCCACATCCACCGGGCCGAGACGGAACGCGCCCCGCTCGACGACGGCGCCGCGCAAGGCCGCCACCACCGAACCCGAGCGGGGCGCGGCGGCGATGGACATCCGCAGCTCCCACTCCTTGCGGGGCTCCTCGACCACCTCGAGGCGCTCGATCTGCCGCTGTGTCTGGCTGACCTTGGCGGCCTGTTTCTCGGTGGCCTCGGCGCGGAACTTACGGCCGATCTTGTCGTTGTCGGTCGCCTTGCGCCGCGCGTTGCGCACCCCCTTGTCCATCCAGGACCGCTGCGTCCGGGCTCGGGCCTCCAGCCCGGCCCGAGTGTCGGCGAAGGCGTCATAGGCCTCCCGGGCATGCTGGCGGGAGCGCGCCCGCTCGGCGAGGTAGGCGTCGTACCCACCGTCGTACACACCGACCTGCTGCTGGGCCAGGTCCAGCTCCACCACCCGGGTGACGGTGCGAGCGAGGAACTCGCGGTCGTGGCTGACGATCACTACCGGCGAGCGCAACCCGGTGACGAAGCGCTCCAGGCGTTCCAAGCCGTCGAGGTCGAGGTCGTTGGTGGGCTCATCAAGCAGCAGCGCGTCATAGCGGGACAGCAGCAGCGCGGCGAGCCCGACCCGAGCGGCCTGGCCGCCGGACAGCGTGGTCATCGGGGTGTCGAGGCCCACGCCGAGTCCGAGGTCCGCGGCCACCGTCGCAGCGCGCTCGTCGAGGTCTGCGCCACCGAGAGCCAACCAGCGGTCCAGCGCCGCAGAATAGTGGTCCGGTCCGCCCTCGGTCAGTGTCTGTGCGGCGGTGTCCATCGTCGACTGCGCCTGGGACACCCCGGTGCGGCGGCCCAAGAATGACCGCACCGTCTCGCCGGGACGGCGGTCGGGTTCCTGCGGTAGGTGCCCGACGGCGGCATCGGGCGGGCTGCGCACCACCGCGCCGTCCTGCGGCATCTGCAGTCCGGCGAGCAGCCGCAGCAAGGTCGACTTGCCGGCGCCGTTGGCCCCGACGAGCCCGACAACATCACCCGGGGCGACGACGAGGTCCAAGCCGGAGAACAACACCCGATCACCGTGTCCGGCAGCCAGACCGGTGGCGTGCACTGTTGCACTCATGTTATTGGCGCGCTCATGTCGGCGCCGACGTTATCCGGTGAGCGTGACGAGTGCGGCGTCGAGGCGCTCCAGGGTGGGCCGTTGGTCGGGGTCTTGGTGCAGGCACGCGTCGATGACCTCCGCCACGTCAGCGGGTAGCCGCCGTCGAGCGCGGACTTTGGGCGCAGGGCGGGCCAGCTGCATTTGGCACAGTGACAAGGTCGAGGTGTTCACGCTGCCCGAGGCGGAGCTGCCGGGGATGTCGAACGGCTGCAGCCCGGTGGCCGCCTGGTAGAGCACCAGGCCGATCCCCCAGACGTCCGCGGCCGGCCCGAGGTCGCCACCGGTGACCTGTTCGGGTGACATGTAGCCGGGTGTGCCCAGACCCGCAGAGCAGCGGCCGGGGGGCCGGGCCAGACTCAAGTCGATCAGGCGGGCGACGCCGTCGCAAGCGATGATGTTGCTGGGTTTGACGTCGAGATGCAGATGGCCGCGACTGTGCAGGTAGCGCAGTGCCGAGCACAGATGCCGACCGAGGTGACCCAGGTCTTGTGCGCCGAGACGTTGCCGGCCGCCGTCGAGCAGGTAGCCCAGGGTGGCGCCGGTGAGGTTCTCCAGGACCAGCAGCGGCGGCTGCGCCGGGTCGGGTTTTATGTATTCGTAGGCCCGGACCAGGTGCGGATGAGTCAGGGAAAGCAGCAAGCGCGCCTCGCGCTGCAGGTGCCGGCGGGCACCCGCGTCGGTGGCGCAGTCGGGCCGGAGCGTCTTGATGAAACAACGGCAGTAGCGCTGCGAGCTCCAGGCCTCGTAGCAGTCAAGATCTTCCCCACGGCGCACGTGCTCGATCACCTGGTAGCCCGGCGCGAGCAGGTGGCCCGGGGGATGCGCCGGAGGACCGTCGTCGTCTTTCGCCCGGTCGCTGCTGGCGCGGACCGCGAGATCGGTCGGTGTGGTCATATCAGCTCCGGCTGCAGTAGGACGTTCTCCTTGGCGCGGGTATCCCGCTGCTGGTGCAGCCGGTACAGCTTCGCGTAGCCGGGATTGCCGGCCAGCAGCTCGGTGTGCGTGCCGATCCCGGTGACCTGCCCATCAGCGAGAAACACGATCTGATCGGCGTGGGTCACGGTCAGCAGGTTGTGGGAAATCACCAGCGTGGTCCGCCCGGTCATCAACCGGCGCATCGGCGCCAGAATACGTTCGGCAGAGCCGGCGTCAAGGCCACTGGTGGGCTCATCGAGCAGCAACACCGGAGCGTCGCGGATCATGGCCCGGGCCAACGCCAGGCGCTGGCGTTGGCCGCCGGACAGCAGCCGTCCCCGTTGCCCGATGCGGGTGTCGTAGCCGTCGGGCATGGCGCTGATGAAGTCGTGTGCGTCCGCGGCCACGGCGGCGGCCACCAGCTCAGCCTCGGTGGCGGCGGGCTTGCCCCACAAAATGTTGTCCCGGATGGTCCCGTCGAACACCAACGTCTCCTGCAGGACAGCCGAGACGTTGCGGCGCAGCGTGGCCAGTGGCAGGTCACGCAGGTTGCACCCGTCGAGACTGATCCGCCCCGCGCTGGGGTCATAGAAACGGAGCATTAGCTTGCTCAGCGTGGACTTGCCGGCCCCGCTCGCACCAACGATGGCAACGGTCTGCCCCGGGGCGACCGTGAATGTGACCTTCTTCAGGGCGAGACGGTCGGCGCCAGGGTAGGCGAAGGTCACCGCGTCGAAGTTGACCCAGCCCTGGGCCTTACCTGCGCCGCCGGGCAAGCTGCGCGGTTTAACGGGCTCGCGGACGTCGGGTTTTTGGCTGAGCAGGTCGATGATGCGTTCGGCGCTGGCGCTGGCCGCGTACACGGTGTTGGACAGCCGACCGGCCCCCCTGATCGGGCTGTAGAGCCTGCTGAGGTAGGTCACGAACACCACCAGACCACCAACGGTGATCTGATCGTGTGCCAGCGCCCACACGCCCACGCTTAGGACCAGCACGACAGCCATCGTTTCGAGCAGCTCGGTCAGCGGCCGGTACAACGCACGCAGTCGCGTTGTGGCCATCTCCGCGGCGAACCGGCCGAGGTTTTCGCGGTGGAAGCGCTCGGTCTCAGCGTCGTGGCGATCGTAGGCCTGCACCAGGGCGACGTTGGCCAGGGTTTCCTCAGCAGCTGCGGTGACCGATCCCGATCGCCGCCGCTGTTCCCGGGAGGCATTCTTGATCCGCGCCGAGAAAAACCGCGCAATCGCTAGGAATGCCGGCGCGGCCACCATCGCCGCCAGCGCAAGGCGCCAATTGAGGTAGAACAAAGCACCGGTGAACAGCACGATCTCAAACGCGTAGGACAGCGTGCTTGTGACACCGGAGAGCACCAGCGCCTCGATCGAGTCGATGTCCCCGGTCAGCCGGGACAGCGTGTCGCCGAGCTGGCGGCGGTCGAAGAAGTCCACCGACAGCCGGTGCAAGTGATCGAACAGCCGGGTCCGCAAATCCAGGACGAACCGCTCCCCCAGCCAGGCCGACAGCAGCTCATCGGAGAACGAGCCGATCCCCTGGGCCAGGCCGATCCCGAGGTAGCCGGCCGCGATCGCGGGGAAGGCGTGGAAGTTACGCGGGATCAGTACATCGTCGATCAGCAGCTTGAACATCCAGACCTGCGCGGTGTCCAAGAACGGTCCGACGGCGACCAGCAACAGACTGGCGAGCAGGCGGCCCCGGTACGGGCGGGTCGCGGGCCAAAACCAACGGAAAATGACCCGGATTCCAGCCGCGGGGGTAGCCGCCACCAACCCCCTCGCCTGGACCGCCGATGAGCTCGCTCCGGGGGACTCCTCCCGCCGCTTCATCACTTGAAAGCTAGTCCTCCCCTTACCCCGACTGGGGCCCCTCCCCGGCATGTCCGAGGTGGGGCCCCTGCCGTTCACATCATGCCGTTACCGCTTAGTCGCTCTAGTCGCAGCGGCGGCCACTGCGGCTGCGACGACGGCGGCCACTGTGCTCGTGCCGACGGCGGCGGCCGCCACTGTGGCGGCCTTCGTTCCAGCAGAGGGCGCGGTCGAATGACTTGAAGTAGCCAGTCACGACTTCATCTCCCATTCATGATCAGCGATGGTCTCGTCAACCATCTGTACGAAAGATGTTCGCTTAACCCGCCGGTAACGTTACACACAATCATCAGTCAGTTACCTAACTGCCCGCACACATCGGGCACGCTGCGGGTAACTACGGGCAGTGGGTCCATCAGCCGCGGCGCCTCCACGCACGCCGGACACGCCAGCAGACACCACCCGCCCGATCGCCGTGTTGGTGCGCGGGGTACGGCGGCCGACGTGCACAATGACATCAGGTGTGCTCCGTGCCTTCCCGGATCGCGCTTTCCATCCGGCGTCTACCACCAACGAGGAGCGATGGCCGACCACGAACCCATGATGGACGGCGGGTGCGGGGACCCGGCGCTGTCCCAGGAACTTCGAGATGCGCTCACCCTGCTGCGTGAGCACAGCGACGACGAAGACTTCCGCACGCTGGTTGACGACGTGCTGACCGGTCGGTGCAGCCTGGTCGACGCATCGAGCACCGCGGCGTTCGGCAACGTCGTGTTCGCGAGTATCGCGCAGGAGTTCCACCAGCTGACCGCGGAGGAGAAGGCGCGTCTCGCCACTCAGGCCGGGTCATCCGACGATGAAGGAGAGGCCTGCGGTTTGCCCTGCGCCACCTGCGCCGGAGTGTGCGCGCTGCGCGGCAGTCCGAGCCAGTGATCGAAGCGCTGTAAACTACACCGCCGACGTAGGTTGGCGCTCCTGCTCAGCCGCCACTGCCGTATGCCATGGGCTCTCACTAGCAACCCGGAACGGGACGGATCTCAAGTACCTACAGCGAGTGCTCAACGTGATCGACGTGGACTAGCAGGCCACGGACGTCACCGCGATCCCACTAAGCTGCGGCGGAGGCCGCCGTTGAGAAGCAGTGGGAGCTCCTTGAGAAGCTCACCTACCACATCATCATGAAGTATGCACTCACCTGCCATCTGCCGCATGAGTACGTTCGTGCATGCGTTAATGAACACCTCACCCAGTATCTTTGTTGTGGTAGACGCTATCGTGGCATTAATCGTGGTACCGGTACCAGGAAAAATCTTGAAGAAACTTGCCGCCGTTCGGGCCACAGAGGCTACGCCGAGGACGGTCGCAAAAGCGGTAGCGACGGCTCTGGGATCAACCTTGAATCCCATGATAGTGGCGATCTGACCCAGCATGCTGATCTGTAGCGCGCTCAGTGGAATAGCATCGACAAGCGGGATCGGAGTAGCCGCGATCAATGCAGCCGTACCCATGTTGAAGTTTACCGAACGCTTTGCTTCAGCGATCTTGAGCTCTAGCGAGACACGCTGGCAGCTGGCCAACGTATGCCGTTCCGCGTCTGGCAGCTGATGGTAAATCGCGTTCACGAGATCGGGTAGACCGAACGGTTCAAGCATGACGCCAGCGACGTTATCTTCTTCCGCCAGGGTCATGAAGCACCGCCCGTCGAGAACGGGCAGCTCGAGCGAAGTGAGGTACTGGGCGAATCTGTTGGCACGGGGATCGTCATAAGTGGGGCACTGGGTAAGAACCAGCGCTACCAGCACGTCTTTCGCCAACGCTCGGACGATGTCCGATTCAACCGTCTCGAAACGTTCGTCCCTGGTCCGGACGCAGTAGAGGCAGAAATGAATACGGGCGTCGTCGTCGTCCATCTGCCTCCTGATCTCAGAGAGGTAGGTCGCCGCTATCGATTCCGCCTCCACGCCGAGTTCGATGCCCGGCGTGTCGTACACGGAGATCGGTAGGTGCGGTTGTACATACCTGCGAATACTCTGAGTAATTGAGGTGCCCACGCCGACCGGGGCGATCGGAGCCCCAAAAATTGCGTTGACCAGGGTGCTCTTTCCGACGCCGACGCGTCCGGCGAGCATGACATTGAGGCGGGACCTGCCCCGCAACGCCTGAGAGAAGCCGTCTCGGAAGAACTTTTCGAGGTTGAATTCGTCCTGACCCTCTGTATACCGGAGTAGGCCTGTAGATCCATCCATCGGGTCTCCTCTCAGCCGTTTTCTCAGCGCTGACCGGTATGGCCCACCTGCGCAAGATCAATAGCGCTGGTAGACCGCGGCTGTGCTGATCTCGGTGGTGTGGCGGCACTGCTCTAAGACAACGACCCGCGGCGCGCGACGTTGCCTTGTAATTTAATGTCGATCTCTACTGATCACGACAAACTTCCCGGACGACACGATCCACATCCGGTCCGACCCGCACGCCAAGATCCACCTCAGGCGGCAAGACCGAAGCGCTGTTGCAGGATGCAGCGTGTCGTGGCAGAACGCCGCGATAAGAGTCGTGGCGGGCGCGCTAGCCGACGGTGCCCTCGATGATCGTGAAGGTGCTGCCGGCCGGGAAGCGCGCCGGTGGAGGGCCGAATACGCGCCGGCTGGTGTCGACCACCACGCGGCCGAAGGCCCGGTTGCCGACGGCCCCTATCGCCACTCCGATGCCGAACGGTGCGATCCGGCCAAGTGCCAGCACGCCCTGTTTGCGCCCATATCTGGTGAAGAACCAGCGACCCAGCGTCTTGTTGATCGCGGTGATGGAAGACATCGGGATCGCGTCGGGCAGCAGTGCACCCCATTGCTGACCGCCACGTCCAGCCATCTTCTCCACCAGCATGGCGCCGTTGTCACCGAGCGCGATGGCGAGCACGAGCGTCCGCCGTCGTTCGACCTCCTCGACCCGGATCCCGTGCACCTCAGCCACGGCCAACGCGAACAGCGCCGTGGTCTCGAGGAACAATGCCGTCTCTCCGCCGGTGAGGGCGAGCGCGGCGACGGTCCCGATCCCCGGCGCGACCGCAGCACCGCCCACGGCGGCTCCGGTACCGGTGACCGTCGCCAGGTACTGCTTCTCCAAGACAGCAATGATCTCGGCCGGGCTAGCCAGGGGTCGTGCTCGACGCAGCCGGGCCACGTAGCCGGCGACCGGCGACTGCGCGAGCGCGATTGCCTTTTCCAGGGCCCGGTGCAGCACAGCCGGCATCTCTGGACCCACGTTCAGACCTCCCACCGCGCCCATACCTTGTTGTAACTGCAGTATCCCGGCTCGAGTGGCCGGCCGCCGTGCTAGCCGAGCTGGCCGCGGATCGCTCCCTCGGTGAACTTGTCCGTGTGGATGACGACGTAGTAGTCGGCTGGATGGTCAATGACGGCCTGAATCTTTTCTGGGGTACTCGTTGAGCAGCCACTGGCTGTACTTTCCGCCCCGGGAAAGTGCTGGCCATCGAAGAAATCAATCGGATGGGGACCGTCCTTGCCGCGCGGGGCGAGGTGGATATGTGCCATGGTGACGTCACCGTGGAGGTCCTTCCACGACAGGGCGTAGCAGACTCTCTGGTGGGCGGCGTCGAGGTCAACTCGGGCTGAGCCGGTCGCGCCGTGATCGCCGCCGCCGGTGACCTCCTCGGGGGTCAAGTTGATGGTGTAATGGCCGAGGCCTGGCGGCTGCGGGTCGTCCTGCGCCGCTGCCGTGCTCGGCAGGGCGGCGACGACGAGCAGCGACGACATCGCCGCGAGGCACGCTCCGAAACGTCCCAACATCGTGAACTCTTCCTTCCTGCCGTACCACGCGGACAAATCGATCGAGAAGGTGCGCTGCGCATCGAGTGACGGATGCACCACTATACGTAATCGTCGGCGCGATTCGGTTCGTTAGCTTCGTGTCGCGACACTGTTGCGGCTCGCTACGCTCGCGGGCGTGGAACCGCTGCTGGCGGTGCGTCAGTTCGCGGCTTTCGGACTGTCGCACTGCATGGTGATCGCGGTGCTAGTCGTGGTTGCGGCGGCGCTCGTAGTCGTTGGTCGGCAGTATCGCGGCACGCTCATCGAGCGGTGGTGGAGCCGGTCCTTGGCGATGGTGTTCGCCGGGTTCCTGATACCGGCAGAGATCTACTGGCTGCTGCCGGGCCACGGGGAGATCAAGTACTCGCTGCCGTTGCAACTGTGTGACCTGGCAGCGATAGCCTCGGTGTGGGCTTTGTGGTCGTACTCCTCGACGGCGTTCGCGCTGACCTACTTCTGGGGCCTGACGCTTACCTCGCAAGCCTTCGTCAGTCCCGAGTTGACGGGTCCAGATTTCCCGTCACTTCAGTTCTTGTCGTTCTTCGGCGTACACAGCCTGGTGCTGTGGACGGCGATTTATCTGACGTGGGGGGTCGGGATGCGACCAGACTGGCGCCGCTACCGGATCGCGGTCCTGGGCACGATCAGCTGGGGGGTGGTGATGTTCGTGGTCAACCAGCTCGCCGGCACCAACTACGGCTTTCTCAATACCAAGCCGGTGGTCAGGTCCGTGCTCGACGTGTTGGGGCCGTGGCCGTGGTACCTGCTCTCCGAACTGGCCGTAGGCGCCGCGGCCTGGGCACTGATCACTTGGCCGTGGGTACGCCAGCGCACCGCCGCCCACCTCTGACTCCTGGGTATCGAGGCACTTGCGACACTGGTCTACGTGGACGATCCGGCACGGCTGCGCATCCCATTTCCGTGTCAGCACGACGGCTGTCTACGCGCGGCGGCGATCGTCGAGGTGAGCCGGCGCGGGCAGCTGTACATCAATGATGAGCAAGACATCATCTATCGTGTCTTCCCCGACGCTCAGGGCACGATCCGGATCATCGGTTTCCTGCCGTACACAAGTTTCGCCAGTCAAGTTCCCGACCTGGCCGCGACCATCCTCGCGGTCCAGTCCATTGACGCCGCCGCGCTGTACGCGCTGGATCGCACCTGGATCCCGTTCTACTGCCCGGACTGCGATCGCTCGTTCTGCGAAGATCACTGGAACCTCAAGCCCATTTTCGACTGGGGCTTTGACCACTATTCGGGCACCTGTCCGGTCGGGCATCCACACTTCATCGATCATTGCTGATCACGCTCGTGAGTGACGTTGAGTGCCATAACATTGTACATTGTTACTCACTCACGAGCCAGCCCGCTGAACAGCCGGCCGGCCTGCTCGCGGTCCCACAGGACGCCGGAGGAGCCGTCGGTCACCGGACCGAAACCGGCGATCGGCACCGTCTCGGTCACCGCGTTGCCGCTGGACAATGACCGCAGTGCCCACCCCAGCCGGGCCAGATCCCAGACGTGGTCGCCGTCGTCGACAGTGATCGTTTCCGGTGCGTCGATCGCCAGTGGCACTGAGTGGAAGGGATTGAGCAGCACCGCCGGGCTGCTGGCGCGGGCGATCAGCGCACCAAGGAACTCCCGCTGGTGGACCACGCGGTCCAGATCCCCCCGTGGCGTGTGCCGGGTCCGCACATATCCCAGTGCCTGCGGCCCATCCAGTACCTGGCAGCCGGCCGGAATGTTCAGCCCGGCCAGCGGGTCGGAGATCGGCTCGGTGGGACACATCTGCACGCCGCCGACGTCGTCTACAAGACCGGCGAAACCACCGAATCCGATCTCGGCATAGTGGTCCACATGGACGCCGGTGACGTTCTCCACCGTCTGCACCAGCAGGGTGGGCCCGCCCAAGGCGAAGGTGGTGTTGAGCTTGACGCGACCGTGACCGGCGAGCGGGACCGAGGAGTCCCGAGGCAGGCTCACCAGCGTGACCTGGCCGTTACCGGTCAGCGCGGGGATGTGCATCAACATGATCGTGTCCGTGCGTCCACCACCCGCCGCCGCCTCATCGCCAGTAGTCAGCCTGGCCTCCTGGTCCGGAGTGAGGCCGGCCCGGCTATCTGATCCCACGATCAGCCAGTTAGTGCCCGCAGTGTCCGCGATCCGCCCCGGGTAGTCAGCGAGTGCGTCAGTGCGCTGCATCGCCCGGTCGACATAGCCGGCGAAGCCGATGACCACCAGGGCGAGCACACCGAGGATGGCTGCCACGATGCGTCCGGGGCGCCGTCGGGGAGCGGGACGGCGAAGCGGCGGACGGCGCGAGGCTGGTGGCGGGGCCGCAGGCACGCGCGCGACGGGCAGGCGTTGGGTCGGGCGCCACGCCGGCCCCTGGTAGCTCACCGTTGGTCTCCTGTGGGGTCGGTGCCCGCGGGCGTTTGCGGCGAGGATAGCCGTGCCCGGGCCGCGGTGGTTCCGGACGATTGTCGAACCTGATGGTTGGCTTACGGTGATCAAGTGTAAAAATGCCTCACCACCGTCGGGGGAGGTACGCATGGACCGCTTGGACCGCAAGGACTTGAAGGACGCAGCTTTCGACGTCGTGCTGCGGGGTTACGACAAGCGGCAGGTGGACGAGCGGTTGCGATTTCTCGGTGCTGAGCTGACCGTCGCGAACAACGCGCTACGGGCGGCCAGCGAGCGGGCCGCGCTGCTGGAAGATGCGCTAAGCGAGGCGCGCTCAACCCCCGTAGGCGAACCATCAGGCGACTTGCACTTCGGTGCGCGGGTCGAGAAAATCCTCAAGCTGGCCGAGGACGAGGCGCGGGAAGTGCGCAGCCAGGCCGACGCGGCGGCGCTGGAGTTGGTCGAGCAAGCCCGCACGCACGCCGCCGAGCAGGACAACGCGCTGCAGCGGCGGTGGGCTGAGCTCGATAATGCTCGCCAGGAGCTGGAGCAGGCTCGCCAGGAGGTGAACCGGGAATGCGAACGGGTCCGGGCGCAGGTGCGGGCCGAGGCCGACCAGATTCGCACGGCGGTCACGCAGGAAGCGGACCAGTTGTTCACCGCAGCGCACGCCGACGCCGACAAGGTGGGCAACGTGGCCCACGCCGAGGCGGAGCAGCTCATCGCGCAGGCTAAGGCCGAGGCCGAGCAGCTCGTTGCGCAGGCCAACGCGCACGCGCAGCAGCTGGTCGCCGCGGCGACCGACGCCGCGCGGGCGCGTGAGCAGTCCAGCGCGCACGAGGTGCATCAGCTGTCCAGGTTGCGCGAGGAGATCAACGCGGACCTCTACCGGGCGAAGCAGGTACTCGACGGCCTGTTCGGCGCTACTGGAGCCCTGTTGCACAAGCGACGCCAGGACCCTGCGCCGCCGGCCCCACAGGTCCGTACTGTGTGACGATCACGAATACCCGTGCCAGGATTGCGGGTGAAGGAGATGCCCGATGCCATCCCGCAATCCCCGCTCGTCTCGCTCCAGCCCCGTACCCGTCGCGGGGTCTGTTGGGCCGCCGGACTCCCTCGTCGGTACCGCGATGGACATCGACGGTTCACACACGCCGGAGCAGGTGATCGCGGGCTTACGCGCCACCAGCGAGGGTGAAGACCTGGTTCAACTGTTGACCCCCGAGGGGCAGCGGGTCTCGCACCCGCAGTTCGAGCTGGAGATCTCCCCCGTAGAGCTGCAGTCGCTGTATCGGGACATGGTGCTGGTCCGCCGGGCCGATCGGGAGGCCAAAGCTTTGCAGCGCCAGGGCGAACTCGGTCTCTGGGCGCCGCTGCTGGGCCAGGAGGCCGCCCAGATCGGTGCTGGTCGCGCCATGGCCCCGCAGGACATGGCGTTCCCGTCCTACCGCGAGCACGGCGTCGCGTGGTGCCGTGGGGTGGATCCCACCGAGATCTTCGGCATCTTCCGCGGCATCGATCAAGGCTCGTGGGATCCGATCGGCACCGGGTTCCAGCTCTACACCATCGTGATCCCCAACCAGTGCCTACACGCCACCGGCTACGCAATGGGACAGCGGCTGGATGGAAAGATCGGCGACGCCCAGAGCGCGG
>JAICHZ010000043.1 GCA_025924655.1 Pseudonocardiaceae bacterium
CGTATCCGTCGATTTCGCTGCCGAGCCGCATTTCCTGTGCTTCGCCGACAGCGAGTGCGGCAAGACCAACCTGCTGCGGACGATCGCCCGGGGCATCGTGGAGCGCTGTTCCCCGGATCAGGCCCGCATCGTCATGGTCGACTACCGCCGCACCATGCTCGGCTTCCTCGAATCCGAGCATCTCATCGGGTACGGGATGTCAGCCCACGTGTTGACTCCGATCATCAGCGATGTGGCGAAATCGATGCGAGCGCGCCTGCCCGGCGCCGGCGTTACCCAGCAGCAGCTTCGGGACCGCTCCTGGTGGTCGGGCCCGGAGCTCTACGTCCTGGTCGACGACTACGACCTGGTGGCCACCCAGGGTGGGGTGAACCCGCTCGCGCCACTGCTGGAGTTCCTGGCCCAGGCCAAGGACGTGGGGCTGCACCTGATCATCGCCCGACGGTGCGGTGGCGCCGCCCGAGCCCTGTTCGAGCCGGTGACCGCCCGGCTGCGGGAGCTGTCCACTCCCGGCATCGTGATGAGCGGCAACCCCGACGAGGGCCCGTTGCTGGGCAATGTCAAACCGATTCCGATGCCCCCCGGCCGAGGAACCCTGGTGGAACGCAAAGCCAGCCGCCAGCTAGTCCAACTCGCCTGGCTACCCCCCGAGTGACGCAGCATACATCTGCACTCACGACGTCACCGTGCTGGCGTACGCCCACCGGCGTTCGCGGCATCCTGGTTCCGGACGCTTACTTGGCTGCCTTAGCGATAGAGTCCGGGTCGGAGTGGATCACTACGGATCGCGGTTTTGCGCGATATCCCGGCTTGCGATTCCGCCACCCACTCGATTCCACGTGACATCGAACCGGGGCGGGCAGCGTGGCGTCCGTCAACGGCGTTACCAGCGTGGGCGACGATGTCTCGTCGGTTGGGGTGGGAGCGTCCGCGGTGCCGCGTGGCGCACGCGCTGGACGTTGCACGCTGGCCGACCGTGGCGAGAATCAACGTGATGGCGGCCTGGCCGAGCATGCCAGGCGCAAGCGTTGGCGCCGGGCCAACTGTCCTCGTGACCGCGTACCACCAGCGTAACCACGGGGACAGCGCGTCCCAGGTCTCGGCGAAACGCTGGTCCAGCGGCCCGGCGTCATAGTTCACCAGCGCGTGCTCCATCACGCCGAACAAAGAGGCGGCGAGCACAACGAGCGCAAGAGCGCGGACAAGGCCAGTCTGCGGTACGCGACCAGCTGGCCCGGCGTGCAGCGCCAGCGCCGCGGCGAGCACCAGCAGCGCGGCCCACGGCACGAGTTGCATGGCGCCGTTCCAATGCTGCAGAGTCGCCAGCTCAAATGCGGTGCCCACGATGCCAAGCACCGTGAGGGCGCTGAGGCTGCCGCGCAGCAGATGCAGCGGGTCAGCGCGCCGCGCGTGGCGCACCTGGGTCACGGCTGCAGTGTTGACACGATCATGTCGACGGTCCGCTGACCGGGGTTGTACTTGGCCAGGTTCTGGCGCAACTTCGCCAGGTCGGAATCGTCGTTGGAGTAAGGCCGGTACTCAACGACCTCAGCGGCCCACCGCTTCGGGCTGGACACGCCGGCTGCTTTGAGTGCGGCGGCGATATCGTCCTGGCTCGCCGAGTTGGCCGACACCTTCGCCGCGCCCGGCGCGGCTTCGCCAGGAGCTGCGGCGTACTGCACGGCTGCGGCTGGCGCTGCGCTTGGACCGGCCGACGTCACGCCACCGCATGCGGCCAGCGACACGCCGACAACGGCGGCGCCGATCGCCGCGAGCATAGAGCTTCGAGAGCTAGGCATGATCTTTCTCTTCCGCCAGGGATGGGTTGGTCGTTGCGCAGCGCCGCGTGGCGAGGACCCTATGGAGGCAGGGCAATGTGTCGTCGAAACCTGAGAGCGCTGGTCGCGCTGCGGCGCCCATCGGCGCGCCGCGGGCGATGAAAGACCTAAAAGTTAGCCCACACCCCGTGTTGAGTAGTCCATTTGGAGCATGGTGTGCTCAGCTCCGGCGCCGCGAGGGCCAGCCGCGGTGCCCGCGAGGACTCGGCAAGGCTCGCGATCGCGCGTACGCCAACTAGGTGATTGTGCAGGCTTACCTAATTACTCCTACGCTAGCTACTTGCCGTTTCGCTGAGGGACGGCTTACCTTCACGCGGACTGGGGTCGTCACTCGATGGAGTGATAGGCGCCTGACCGGTACGGGAGGGGTTTGATGTGACGTCTTACCTGGTGAAGTGCCCAGGATGATCGGGCGCCAGGCTACCGAGCACTTCATCCCGGTCGGGGTCGATGTGGCTGAGGTACAACCAAGCCGCTACTTACCCATCGATCCCGGGACTTTCGGGCAGCTGCGGATCTTGAGAATCGGCGACGTGGAACTGCACCTCGATGGACACAAGCTCGTCGTCCGCGACGCACCGGTACACCTGCCGCACAAGGAATTCATGATTCTGCTTCAGCTGATGGATAATGCCGGCCGAGTCGTTACCCGCAGCGAGTTTCGGGACAACGTGTGGGGTCTCGACCGCACTGACGTTCCGAATAGCCTGGAGGTGCATATTCGTCGCCTTCGGGCAAAGATCAACAGCGATCCGGATAAACCGGCTCACATTCGCACGGTCCGTGGTGTTGGTTACATTTTCGACCTACCAGAAGACAACTAACGTCACGATGTGGTCACGGTCGATCCGCAGAGCAATCCGGCTCACAGCGGATCGCATAGCGTCAGCTGATCGGGTTTTGTCGAGATCACTGGAGGTGGACGATGATGAGGGCGCGTGTCGTCGGGGCACCGTGGCGAAGCGACGTGGGTGGTTTGCGGCTCACGGTCGGCGCTGCACTAACAGGTCTGACCCTCGCGGTGGCGGCGTGCAGCGGTGGTGGGACCGCCAGCGCCCCATCCAGCGGTAGCCCCCCGCCCACCGCCAGCGGTCCGCCGAGCAGCCAACCAGCGAGCAATCAGGTGACGGTCCAGATGACCGAGTTTCATCTGGCGCTGCCGCAGCAGACTTTCACCCCGGGCACCTATACTTTCGTCGCAGTCAACGCCGGTCAGACGGTGCACGCCATTGAGATCGACGGACCAGGAGTGTCCGATCAGCGCACCCCGGGCGATGTCCGGCCGGGTCAGTCAGCGAGCCTCACCGTGACGTTGCAGCCTGGCAGCTACGAGCTGTACTGCCCGGTCGATGGCCACAAATCAAGGGGGATGGACACCCACTTCACCGTCGGCGGCGCGGCGTAATCATCTTCACCGCTCGGGCCGGCTGACAGCCGGCCCGCGTTCGCGTGTGCAACGTTCTGCGACCAGCCGGTCACCGGTGGGAACCGGGTCTGGCAGTGTGGCGTCCTCTTGTCGTCAGATCGCCCAACCCGACCGACCAACGCTAGGAGACCACAGCAGATGGCACAGCAGTTCGGCGCGCAGTTCGAGCAGATGCAGTCGGCGGCCAATCACGTCGCCGAGGTGAACCAGAGCGTGCAGGGTCAGCTCTCGGGTCTGCGCAACCAGCTGGCGCCGCTGGCCGGCGCGTGGAAGGGCCAGGCATCGACGGCCTTCCAGCTTCTTATGGAGCGCTGGGATACCGATGCGCGCAATCTCAACGAGGCACTCAACAGCATCGGTGAGCAGATTCGCGGATCCGGGACGACCTATGCCCAGGCCGACGAGAACGAGAACCAGACGTATTCGCGGATCAGCCGGGCCCTCGGCAGCTGAGTACGCCGACCGCGACCCGTACTGCTGAGACAAGGAGATAGATACGTGAGCGAGATCCTGGTCACCTTCGGCGAGCTGGAAAGCGCGCGGAGCTCGATCCAGACGACGTGGACGAATATCAGTCGCGAGATGGAGGACCTCAAGCGCTACCTGCAGCCGATGGTGGAGACCTGGAGCGGCGATGCGTCGTCCGCCTACCAGGCCCACCAGGCGAAGTGGGATCGGTCGGCGAACGACCTGAACCAGGTGCTCAACCAGATTGGCGTGGCGCTGGGTACCTCAAACGAGAACTACCAGGCCGGCGAAGCGGCGAACCGGGCGCGCTGGTCGTAGCCCCGTCCCGGGTCGCCGCTGGGTACTACGCCCCCTGCCCGGCGGCGACCCCGTTTTGACCGGGCTGCGCGGCGCCCGGTATCGTTTCCACGCTGCTGTGCGGTTGTGCGCGGCTCCTGAATCGATGACCCTGCGAATGCGATAATGAGGTATGTCCGTGCGCACGTACAGCCCTAAGCCCGGCGAGGTCGAGCGCGCCTGGCATGTCATCGATGCCACGGATGTGGTCTTGGGCCGCCTCGCCAGCCAGGTCGCCACGCTGCTGCGCGGCAAACACAAGCCCACCTACGCCCGCCATGTCGACACCGGCGACTTCGTGGTGATCGTCAACGCCGGCAAGGTGGCGTTGTCCGGCAACAAGGGCGATCGCAGCTTCGTTTACCGGCACAGCGGTTATCCGGGCGGCCTTAGGCGGCGATCGTTCAACGAGATGCTCGCCACCCAGCCGGAGCGGCTGGTGGAGCGGTCCATCAAGGGCATGCTCCCGAAGACCACGCTGGGCCGGGCGATGGCGCGCAAGCTCAAGGTTTATGCCACCCCCGACCACCCTCATGCTGCCCAGCAACCGCAGCCATTCGAGATCACCCAGGTCGCCCAGTGACTACTGATCCAGTGACCGACCCAGCAGCCGCAACCAGTGAGGACCCGAGAGACGCCGTGACCACCCCGCAGACGACGCAACCCGAGGCCGG
This sequence comes from Pseudonocardiaceae bacterium, assembly GCA_025924655.1. Classification (GTDB taxonomy): domain Bacteria; phylum Actinomycetota; class Actinomycetes; order Mycobacteriales; family Pseudonocardiaceae. The sequence goes on from JAICHZ010000043.1 coordinate 4,743, forward strand.
GCCGGCTGCCGCTGTTGCACCGGCCCCGCTCGTGCCGGCGATGCCGGTACCCAGCGGTCAGGCCACCCAGGCGGTGGGTCGCCGTAAGGAAGCCGTGGTGCGGGTGCGTCTGGTGCCCGGCACCGGTGTTTTCAAGCTCAACGGCACGACGCTGGAGAAGTACTTCCCGAACAAGGTGCACCAGCAGCTGATTCGGGACCCCCTGGTCACCGTGAACAAGCCCGAGTCCTACGACATATTCGCCAATCTCTCCGGTGGCGGTACCTCCGGCCAGGCAGGTGCGCTGCGACTGGCCATCGCCCGCGCGCTGATCGAGATCAATGTCGATGATCGCCCAGCTCTGAAGAAGGCGGGCTTCCTCACCCGTGACTCCAGAGCCACTGAACGCAAGAAGTACGGACTGAAGAAGGCGCGCAAGGCGCCCCAGTACTCGAAGCGTTGATCCGGCGAGCTTCGACGCCTCGTCGGTGTTGACATCCCGGCTGTTCGGCACCGACGGGGTGCGGGGATTGGCGAACTCCGAGCTCACGCCGGAGCTGGCGTTGGCCCTGGCCGACGCGGCGGCGCGGGTGCTTGCCGACCGTGGCCTCAGTGGTACCGGGTCTCGCCCGGTAGCCGTCGTGGGCCGGGACCCGCGAGCCAGTGGCGAGATGCTGGAGGCGGCTGTTACCGCCGGTCTGACCGCGGCGGGCGCCGATGTGCTGCGCGTCGGCGTGTTACCCACGCCAGCGGTTGCGCACCTGGTCGGTGAGCTGTCCGCGGACCTCGGGGTGATGATCTCCGCGTCACACAACCCGATGCCGGACAACGGCATCAAGCTCTTCGCCGCCGGTGGCCACAAACTTCCCGACGCGGTGGAGGACGAGATCGCCGTCCGGATGCACAGCCGGGAGGGGCCGCGTCCCACCGGAGCTCGGATCGGCCGGGTGCGTGATGTCCCGGAGGCCGCCGGGCGCTATGTGGATCACCTGCTGCTGGCTACCCCGCACTCGCTGGACGGGGTTCGCGTGGTGGTCGACTGCGCCCATGGCGCGGCGTCCGTCGTCGCTCCGGAGGCTTACCGCAGGGCCGGTGCTGACGTCGTGGCGCTGCACGCCCAGCCGGACGGCCTCAACATCAACGACGGCTGCGGCTCCGCTCATCTGGATGATCTGCGCGTGGCGGTCGTGGTGCAGGGCGCCGCGATCGGTATCGCGCACGATGGCGACGCCGACCGCTGTCTGGCCGTGGATGCCACCGGTGCGGTGGTCGACGGCGACCAGATCATGGCCATCCTCGCGCTGGCCATGCGGGACAGCGCTGAGCTGGTCGAGAACACCTTGGTGACCACGGTGATGAGCAATCTGGGGTTGCACCTGGCGATGCGCGAGCATGGTGTGGTCGTCAAGACCACCGCGGTGGGGGACCGGTATGTGCTCGAGGCGCTGACCGCGGGCGGATTCTCGCTGGGTGGTGAACAGTCCGGGCACGTGGTGCTTCCCGAGTACGCCACCACCGGCGATGGGTTGCTCACCGCATTGCGAGTGATGGCCCGGATGGTTACCTCGGGGCACGATTTGGCGGATCTGGCCAGCGTGCTGACCCGGCTGCCGCAGGTGCTGATCAACGTCGTGGTTACGGAGAAGGCGGCGGTCGCGGTGGCACCCGCGGTGGCCGAGGCGCTCGCTGATGCCGAGGCTGAACTGGGCGATACCGGCCGCATCCTGCTGCGCGCATCAGGAACCGAGCAACTGGTGCGGGTGATGGTCGAGGCTCCCACCGAGTCCGCCGCCATGGACATCGCTGCCCGGGTAGCCAAGGTCGTCGCTGCGGTTCGCTGACCTATCGCGCTTCCGATTCGGCCAGTAGAACGTCGTAGTCGGTGGCGCCGACGAGGTGACGCAGCAGGAACGCGGTGACCAACGCCCGGCTGATCCGCCGGGTCGCGGGTTCTGAGCCGCTGCCGATGAGCACGTCGGTCCAATGGGGGCCTTCGGTGAAGCCGAGATGGCTGGCCTTGGGCACCATCCGCAACTGCACCGGACCGGCCCACGCCCGGACCACCGGTTCGGCATGCCCGACCGCCGGTGCCACCTGGTCGTTGTCGCCAGCCACATGCAGGCCCGGCATGGTGCAGCGGGGTGCGGCAGCAACCGTTGACGGCAGGGTCTCGGCCAATGCCAGGGTGACCACCGCCCGGCACCGGCCGTCGTCGGCAGCCGCGAGCACCGCGCAACCACCGCCCATCCCGTGTCCCACCAAACCCAGCATGCCGGGGTCGACACTGATCGCACCATCGCCCAGCCGCACGCCGGCGCACACGTCCAACGCGGTGCGTAGATCGGTGGCGAACTGCTGGTGCGACGCCAGCGGGCCGCCCTGAGTGGCGGGCGCCGCCGCGACCACACCCCAGGTGGCCAGGTGGCGCAGCAACTCTTCGTAGCGTGCTGTCGGCTGCAACCAGCCGTGCCCGAACGCGACCGCGGGCAGACCCAGCCCGGAGCGCGGCGTGAACACCACCCCGGGCAAGCCGGCCGCCGCGAGGTCACCGCGCGCAACCGCATGCGGACCTGGCCGGGTCAGCTCCTCAACCGTGCGGCGGACCGCGGGATCGGTGCGTGCCATGAGCCGGGACGGTATCGGATCGCGGCGATGACGTTGGTCTAGCGTGACGCCCATGTGCGGAATCGTGGGCTATGTAGGACATCGAGACGCCCTGGACGTCGTCCTGCATGGTCTGGGCCGGCTGGAGTACCGCGGGTACGACTCCGCCGGTGTCGCGGTGCTCACCAGTGCGGGCACGCTGGCGGTGACCCGCAAGGCGGGGGCGCTGGCCAACCTGATCGCCGAACTCGACGGGACTGGGCGTGCGGCGTTGCGCGGCACCGCCGGGATGGGCCACACCCGCTGGGCCACCCATGGTGCGCCGACCGATCGCAATGCCCATCCACACCGCGACGCCACAGGCAGGTTGGCCGTGGTGCACAACGGGATTATCGAAAACCACGCCCAGCTGCGCGCCGAATTGGAGCGCGAGGGGGTGGAACTGACCAGCGACACCGACACTGAGACCGCCGCGCATCTGCTCGCGGCGGCGTACGCGAGCTGCGGTGACCTGCCGCTGGCCGTGCGCACGGTGTGCCGCCGGCTGCACGGCGCGTTCACCCTCGTCGTCACCCACGCCGACGAACCCGATCTGATCGTCGCGGCGCGCCGCTCGTCGCCGCTGGTGGTGGGGGTGGGCAGCGGGGAGCACTTCGTCGCCTCCGACGTCGCGGCGTTCATCGAACACACCCGCGACGCCGTCGAGCTCGGCCAGGACCAGGTGGTGACGATCACCCGCGATGGCTACCGGATCACCGACTTCCACGGCGCCCCCGCATCCGGCAAGCCCTTTCATGTCGACTGGGACCTGTCCGCGGCGGAGAAGGGTGGCCACGATTACTTCATGCTCAAAGAGATCCAGGAGCAACCCAGCGCCATCGCCAACACCCTGCGCGGACACTTCATCGACGGCCGGATAGTGCTGGACGAGCAACGGATGGACATACAGGAACTGCGCGACATTGACAAGGTCTTCGTGGTCGCGTGCGGGACCGCGTACCACTCCGGGATGGTCGCCAAGTACGCCATCGAGCACTGGTGCCGGCTGCCGGTGGAGGTGGAGCTGGCCAGCGAGTTCCGGTATCGCGACCCGGTGCTGGATCGCTCCACCCTCGTCGTGGCGATCTCCCAGTCTGGGGAGACGATGGACACCCTGGAAGCGGTACGCCACGCCAAGGACCAGAAGGCCCGGGTGCTGGCGATCTGCAACACCAACGGGGCGCAGATCCCCCGGGAGTCCGACGCGGTGCTCTACACCCACGCCGGGCCGGAGATCGGGGTAGCCGCGACCAAGACGTTCCTCGCCCAGATCGTCGCCAACTTCCTGGTCGGGCTGGCCGTGGCCCAGGCGCGCGGCACGAAGTACTCCGACGAGGTCGCCCGCGAGTTCGCCGAGCTGGAGGCGATGCCCGCAGCGGTGACCCAGGTTCTCAGCACCGTTGACCAGGTGCGCGAGCTGGGCCGCGAGCTCGCCGACGCCAAGGTGGTGCTGTTCCTCGGGCGCCATGTCGGCTTCCCGGTGGCCCTTGAGGGCGCGCTGAAGCTCAAGGAGCTCGCCTACATGCATGCCGAGGGCTTCGCCGCCGGAGAGCTCAAGCACGGCCCGATCGCGCTGCTCGAGCCAGGACTGCCGGTGGTCGTGATCATGCCGTCGCCGAAGGGGCGCGCTGTGCTGCACGCCAAGCTGTTGTCCAACATCCAGGAGATTCGGGCCCGCGGCGCGCGGACCATCGTCATCGCCGAAGAGGGCGACGAGACCGTGCGGCCCTACGCCTCGCACCTGCTGGAGGTGCCCGCGGTGCCCACCTTATTGCAGCCACTGGTGTCCACCGTGCCGCTGCAGGTGCTCGCCGCCGAGATCGCCCGGCAACGCGGCTACGACGTGGACCGCCCCCGCAACCTCGCCAAATCCGTCACCGTGGAATAGCTCGTGAGTGCGAAACAGTGTTATAGCACTCAATGCCACTCACGAGGCGCGTGGACGGTGGCCCGCGTCCGGGCCGCCGAGAACGCCCTGCTCGCCCGAGTGCCAGCCGGCGACCTGATGCGCCGCGCCGCGTTCGGGCTGGCTATCCGAGTGGCAGCGGCGCTGGCCGAGCGGACCGGTGGGGTGGCCGGCCGGCACGTGACGTTGCTGGTCGGGGCGGGCAACAACGGTGGCGACGCGTTGTGGGCCGGGGCCTACCTGCGCCGCCGCGGCGTCGTGGTGACAGCCGTGTTGCTGTCCCCGGACCGGGTGCACTCGCAGGGTCTGGCGGCGCTGCGCCGGGCTGGCGGGCGGATCAGCGATCAGCCGCCAGACCGTGTCCACCTCGTGCTCGACGGGATTGTGGGGCTGTCCGGCCGCGGTGCGCTACGGCCGGCGGCCGCCCGGCTGGTGGCGGCCGTGCAGGCACCGATCATCGCGGTGGACTCGCCGTCCGGGGTGGACCCGGACACCGGCACCGTTGACGGGCCGGCGGTCACCGCCACCGAGACCGTCACCTTCGGTGCCCGCAAGCCGGTGCACCTGCTGGCGCCGTGGCGTTGCGGCCCGGTGCATCTAGTGGACATCGGCTTGTTCGACGAGCTGGGGGAGCCCGATCTGCAGGTGCTGAGCGCTGCCGAGATCGGGGCGCTGTGGCCGGTACCGGGCCCGACCAGCGACAAGTACAGCCAAGGCGTGGTGGGGATCGCCGCGGGTTCGGCGGACTATCCCGGGGCGGCGGTGCTCTGCGCGGGAGCCGCGGTGCTGGCGACGTCGGGCATGGTGCGCTTCGCCGGCTCCGCGGCCGATGCGGTACGAGCGCGCTGGCCGGAGGTGGTGGCCACCGGGTCGGTGTCCGACGCCGGGCAGGTGCAGGCCTGGGCCGTCGGCCCGGGATTGGGCACCGGCGCCGCTAGCCGCCAGGTGCTGGCCCACGTGCTCGGCGTGGGGGTGCCGGTGGTGGCCGACGCCGATGCGATCACCCTGTTGGCCCGGCACCGTGAGCTTGCGGACAGTCGGGATCCGGGCACCCCGCTGGTTTTGACTCCGCACGATCGGGAGTTCGAGCGGCTCACCGGCAAGCCTCCCGGCGCCGACCGGGTGGCGGCTGCCCGCGACGCCGCCCGGCGGTTCGATGCGGTCCTACTACTCAAGGGCAACACCACCATCGTCGCCGCGCCGGACGGTCGCGTGCTGGTGAACCCGGCGCGCTCGTCCTGGCCGGCCACCGCAGGCTCCGGCGATGTCCTCACCGGCGTGCTCGGCGCACTGCTGGCAACCGGGCTGGACCCGGCCACCGCAGCGGCCGCCGCAGTGCATGCCCAGGAGTTCGCCGCCGCCATCGCCGCTCGGGGCGGCTCCGGCAGCATCGCCGCTCGGGGCGGCGCAGCCGACGCCGGCGCCCCAGCGCCCGCCTCCGCAATCCAAGCAGCCCTAACCGACGCGATCCGCACCCTCCGCTCAACACCCGCAACTTGACGAAATCGCCATTCGGAGCCGAACGGTGCCTGGAGAGGGCCCGGAAACCGCGATTCGGCTCCGAATGGCGCCGATTGGGGCTTGGGGTCGGGGAGAGGGAGGATGTCAGGATGAGTGCGATGGCAGCGCGTCCGCGCGTTGAGGTGGTGATCGATCTCGACGCGATCCGGCACAATGTCGGGATTCTTGCCGGGTGCGCCGCAGCGTCCGGCGCTGTCACCATGGTGGTGGTCAAAGCCGACGGGTACGGCCACGGTGCAATCGACGTCGCTGAGGCCGCGTTGCAGGCGGGAGCTAGCGCGCTGGGCGTGTGCAGCGTCGAGGAGGCGCTCGAGCTGCGCCACGGCGGCATCGGCGCACCCGTGCTGGCCTGGTTGCGCGCTCCGGGGGAGGACCTCGCCGCCGGGCTTGCCGCGGGCGTCGAGCTCGGTGTGTATTCCACCGGCCAACTGGACACCGTCGCGGCAGCCGCAGTGGCGACCGGCACCACCGCACGGGTGCATCTCAAGGTCGATACTGGGCTGACCCGCGGCGGCGCCGGCCCCGACGAGTGGCCCGGCTTGGTCCGCGCCGCGGCGGCTACCCGCGGCATCGAGGTCGTCGCGATCTGGTCGCATCTGGCGCATGCCGACGATCCCGGACATCCGATCATCGAGCAGCAGGTGCGGTACTTCGACCAGGCCTATCAGGTGGCGCGGGATGCCGGCTTGCGACCGTTGCGGCACCTGGCGAACTCCGCGGCCACGCTGACTCGGCCCGACTTGCACTACGACTTGGTTCGCCCAGGCATCGCCGTCTACGGGCTCTCCCCGGTGCCCGGTGTGGGTTATCATTTAGTACCGGCGATGTCGCTGCGTTCGCAGGTCGCGATGACCAAGCGGGTCCCGGCTGGCGAGGGCGTCTCATATGGGCACGTCTGGCATACCGATCGAGAGACCACGCTGGCTTTGGTCCCCGCCGGATATGCCGACGGCGTGCCTCGGGTGCTCACCGGCCGACTCGACGTGTGGCTTGCCGGGCGCCGCCGTCCAGTGGTCGGAAGGGTGTGCATGGACCAGGTGATGGTCGACTGCGGGGACGATACGGTCGCGCAGGGAGCTGAGGTGCTCTTCTTCGGCAACGGCCATGGCGGCGTTCCCACCGCCGCTGAGTGGGCGGACAAGCTGGGCACCATCCACTATGAGATTGTCGCGGGGATGGTACGGCCCCGGGTGACCCGAACCGTGCACGGGCGGCGTCCGCTTACCGGGGCGTTGGTGATCCGGTGAAGTCCGCCAAGTGGATTGCTGGCGGTGTGCTGGGCGCGGCGGCGGGCACCGCGTTAGTCGCCGCCCGCGCACAGCACAACCGAATCGGCGAAGTGCGCAAGAACCTTGCGGAGCTCCCTGAGGACTTGCCGACCGTGCTTCCGGCGGACCGCGAGTACACCGTCACGGCCGACGACGGGGTGACGCTGTCGGTGGAGGAACTCGACCCGGTCGATGGGGGCGCGCCCGAGTTCACCGTCATCCTGATCCATGGCTACACGCTGGACCGACGAAGCTGGCTCTACCAGCGCGACGCGTTGGCGCATTCCACCGCACCCCGCGTCCGCGTGGTGCTTTATGACCACCGCAGCCACGGTCGGTCCGGTCGTTCGCCGCGGGCTGCGTGCACCTTCAAACAGCTCGGCCGCGACCTGCACGGGGTGATCCGACTGGCCGCGCCCGAAGGGCGGATCGTGCTGATCGGGCATTCCCTCGGCGGTATGACGATCATGGCGTTGGCCGAGGACCACCCTGAGCTGTTCGCCGAGCGGATCAGCGGGGTGGCTTTCCTCAACACCAGCGCTGGGGACATCGGCCGGTCCGGCCTGCCGAAGCCTCTTCTGTCCCGGCGCAATCCGGTGATGCCGGTGGCCATGCGGCTGTCGCGCTGGGAGCCCAGCGCGCGCGCGGTCGACCGCGGGCGCGAAATCTCCAGAAACCTGACCTGGAGTCTGACCCGCAAACTTGCCTTCGGTGACGAGGCGGTCGATCCGGCGCTGGTCGAGCTGATGTACCTGATGATCCGCGCCACCTCGTTTGAAGTCATGACCGATTTCCTCAAGGAGTTCGGCGCACACAACCGGTACGCGGCGCTGGCCGGTCTGCAGTACGCCAAGGCGCTGGTGCTCGGCGCCGACGGTGACCGGTTGATTCAGTTCCAACATTCCGAGGCCATCGCCGCGTTGCTTCCCGACGCGGAGCTGGTGCAGGTGGAAGGGTCTGGCCACGTGACCATGCTCGAGCAGCCGAAGCGGGTCAACGAACACCTGCTGGACCTGCTGGCGCAATGCGCAGGGGCGCTGCCACGCAGGTGACTGGCACGCAGATGAAAGCACGTCTGGAGCTGGCGACCCCAGCGGATACCGAACGTCTGGGTCGGGCCGTGGGCGAGCGCCTAAGCCCGGGAGACGTGGTGGTGCTGTCCGGCCCGCTGGGTGCGGGCAAGACGGTGTTGGCTCGCGGTATCGGCACCGGGCTGGGCATCCGCGGACCGGTGACCTCACCGACCTTCGTCATCGCCCGCGAGCACCCGACACTGCCGGGCGGTCGAGGGGTGCCACTGGTACATGTCGACGCCTACCGGCTCGGTGGAATGGCTGAGCTGGACGATCTCGATCTGGACACTGACCTGCTGGCGGCCGCCGTGGTCGTGGAGTGGGGCGAGGGCATCGCTGAGCGGCTGGCCGACGAGCACCTGCTGATCCGGCTGCAGCGACCCAGCGGTGCTGGCGACGACACGCGCATCGCGCAGCTACACGGCCCGGAACGGTTGGTACCGGATCCGGCATGCCTTGCTGCGCACGGCGAAACACGTGATCCGTAAGCTCATCATCCGTGCTGGTGCTGGCTCTGGACACGGCGACCTCCGCGGTGACGGCCGGACTGTTGCGGCTGCCCGAGGTGGGTTCACCGGAGATCCTCGCCGAGCGGGTCACGGTGGACGCCCGGGCGCACTGCGAGCTGCTCATGCCGTCCGTGTGCTCGGTGCTGGCGACCGCCGGGGTGTCGATGCACAATCTCGACGCGGTGGTCTGCGGGGTGGGTCCCGGCCCGTTCACCGGGCTACGGGTTGGGATGGTTACCGCTGCGGCGCTGGGCGATGCACTGGCTCTCCCGGTTTTCCCGGTGTGCAGCCTGGACGCGATCGCCTACCGGGCGGGTACCGGTAGCCCGCTACTGGTGATCACGGACGCGCGGCGCCGGGAGGTGTACTGGGCGCGCTACGACGAGTCAGGTGCCCGGATCGATGGTCCGCACGTCGACCGGCCACTGGACGTGCCGCTGGCCGGCGCGTCCCGGGTGGTCGGCGCCCCCGATGTGCTGGGCCTACCGGTGGTGCCGCCGCAGTACCCGGACCCGGCCGCGCTGGTGGCGGTGGTAGCCGCGGCGGTGCTGTCCCGTGCCACGCCAGGGCCATTGCACCCGTTGTACCTGCGACGCCCGGACGCGTGGGAACCCGGACCGCGCAAGCGGGTGACGCCGGTATGAATGTTGTGATCGAGCCGATGGTGGCCGCTGACGCGCAGCGCTGCGCCGAACTGGAGTACGTGCTGTTCGACAGCGACGACCCGTGGAGCCCAGAGGCGTTTCTGGAGGCGTTGGCGGCGGGTCATCACTACCTATCCGCACGGGAGGACGGCTCGCTGATCGGCTATGTGGGGCTGGCCCGGGTCGGCAGCGAGGCGGAGATCCATACCCTGGCGGTGGACCCGGGACATCAGCGCCGGGGGGTCGGCCGGGCGTTGTTGCGGGCGATCCTCGACCACGCGCAAGGCGCCACAGTGTTCCTTGAGGTGCGCACCGACAACGATTCGGCGATCCGGTTGTATCGCAGCGAAGGGTTCGATGTGATCGGTATCCGCCGCGGTTACTACCGACCCAGCGGAGCCGACGCTTTCACCATGCGCCGTCAGGCCTACCAGTGACGACCACCGGGATAGTGCTGGGCATCGAGAGCTCCTGCGACGAGACCGGCGTGGGCGTCGTGGAAGTGTCGGGTGACGGGACGGTCACGTTGCTCGCCGATGAGATCGCCTCCAGCGTCGACGAACACGCCCGGTTCGGTGGCGTGGTACCCGAGGTCGCCTCCCGCGCCCACCTGCAGGCGATGGTGCCGACAGTGCACCGCGCGCTGCGGACTGCTGGCATCGCGCCGTCGGATGTCGATGCGGTGGCGGTCACCGCGGGCCCGGGGTTGGCCGGCGCGCTGCTGGTCGGGGTGGCTGCGGCCAAGGCGTACGCGACGGCCTGGGAGGTTCCCCTGTACGGGGTCAACCACCTCACCGCGCATATCGCGGTGGACACCGTGGAGCACGGTCCGCTGCCCCCGGCGTTGGCCCTGCTGGTCTCCGGCGGGCACTCCAGCCTGTTGCAGGTCTCCTCCCTGGTGACGCCGCTGCACCCGCTGGGAGCCACCATCGACGACGCCGCCGGCGAAGCTTTCGACAAGGTGGCGCGGCTGCTGGGGCTGGGCTTCCCCGGCGGCCCGTTCATCGACCGGGCCGCTGCCGATGGAGATCCCAATAGCGTCCGATTCCCCCGGGGCCTGACCGGTCCTGGCGACGCGCGCTATGATTTCTCGTTCTCTGGGCTCAAGACCGCGGTCGCCCGGCACGTCGAGGCACTGGGGCGCCAGGGGATCGCTGTGCCGGTAGCCGATGTGGCGGCCGCGTTCCAGGAAGCCGTGGTCGACGTGCTCACCGCCAAGGCGATCCGGGCGGCCACTGATCGCGGCATCGACACCCTGCTGATCGGCGGCGGGGTCGCCGCGAACTCCCGGCTGCGCGCGCTGGCGGCGCAGCGCTGTACGGCGGCCGGACTGCGGTTGCGGGTGCCCCGACGACGATTGTGCACCGACAACGGCGCCATGGTGGCCGCGCTCGGCGCACACCTGCTGGCCGCCGGCGCCCCCGCTTCGGCGCTCGACATCCCCGCCGACCCGGCCCTGCCGATCACCACCTCGCTAGTCGGCGTCCCATGGACCAGTGAGCAGCAGCAGTGATCGGATTATAGGTGCTCTGGAGGCTGTTACTTAATCGCCTTGCCCGCGTTATCAAGATCGTCAATAGTGCGCGGTAACCGTGCAGGATCGCGCGGCCATCACTCAGTTCCGGCGATCACGGCAGGTCGTGGGCCGTTGGCAGGCTGCAGGCCTGAGCTGACACAAACCCGCCGAGGCCCCCGGCGCCATCGACCGTGAAACGACGACCTGGGGGCATGGAACCGGCCGGGCGCCGGGAGCGGGACGGGGGCTACGGCTCGACCGGCCCGGCCGGGATCTGTGCGGAGCCGCTCACTGCAGGGTTCATCCGCCGAGCCATTCCCCGAGCGCATCGAACAATTCGGTGGCGGCCTTTTCGTGGAGGACGATCACGCACCCATTCGTCGCATGCGGATTCAACTCAATGAGGTCATCGCGTTTGGTGCAAACCAGCGGAGTGAAACCGTGCGCACCGCCGTGCATTGAGCAGGTGGCGTCGATTACCCGCCGGTTCGGGTCGCGGCGAACCGGCTTGTCACCGGCACCGGATTGATCGGCGTTGTTCACCGGCCGGAATCCCACGATCGCTGCGAGGGGACCGTGGCGCATAGCCGGCAGTAGCGGGCCTGCTTAGCGACCAGCGGGGCCGGCAGGACGTCACCACCGCAAACCGTGGCATACCGGCCCCGTGGTAGCCCGTCAGCGGCAGCGTCGACCGTGACCCGGTGCGCGGTGCCGGCGACATCGACCAGCTCCACCGTCGCGATCGTTCGGCGTCGCTGAGTTACGGAACGTCCCTGCTTGCTGTGCCTGCCCGCCATGGGTCTCGCCCTTCCGTCAGCCTGTTAGTGCCGCCCGACTCCCGGCACAGCGGATCTATCCGAACCGCGTACGCTACTGACAATAGGAGCATCACTGGTAGCACTATAAAACTGGAATATTCTACTTGTCTAGTCCTCCGGGTGATCCGTTTGGGACTGTGCCTGCCGAGTGACACACTGTGGGCGTGTCCACCTCGCCTACCGTCTACCGCTTGCAGCTAGGCCGTGAGCTGCGGCGACTGCGCGAACTAGCCGGGCGTAGCCGCGACGATGCAGCCGCCGAGTTGGAGTGCGGTGTCTCGAAGATCAGCAAGATCGAGACGGGCAAAGCGACCCTGCGACCGGCTGAAGTGAGGGCACTGCTCGACCTCTACAACGTCACTGACCGTGACGCCGTATTGCGGCTGGCGCAGTACGCCCGGCGGCGGTCGACCGTGCGTGTGCCGGACTGGGCTAAGACTTTCGTCGGCATGGAGGCAGATGCAGCGGAGATCCGGACTTACGAGGCTGAACTCGTACCGGGTCTGCTGCAAACTACGGACTATGCCCGTGTGGTCACCCAGGCCGCCGACCCCACCCGGGACCCCCGGGAGGTAGAGCGGCTGGTCGCTTCCCGGATCGAACGCCAACAGCGGTTGCATTCCCCGGGAGCGCCGCTGATCTGGGCAATCCTCAACGAGGCTGTGATCCGTCGACAGGTGGGCGATAAAGAGACCATCGGTCGGCAGCTGCTGCACCTGGTCGAGCTGAACACCGATCCGAACATTACGATCCAGGTACTGCCGTTCTCCGCTGGTGCACACCCCGCGATGGGGTCGAGCTTTGTCCACCTGCGGTTGGGCGACCCGCCCGACGGGGAGATCATCTACCTGGAGGACATGGCCAGCGCCGATTACCTGGGTCGCCCGGCACTGATCGCCAGCTACCTCACGGCGTTCGGCATGCTGGCCCAGATGGCGCTGAGCCCCACGCAATCGTCCCTTTTGATCAAGAGTGCAGCACTAGGAGAGTGAGTGATGAGCACACATGGCAACCGCAACCTGACTGGCGCCCAGTGGCGCAAGTCCAGCTACAGCAACGGCAACGGAGGCAATTGTGTCGAGGTGGCCGACCTCGGCACGCACCGCGCCGTGCGGGACTCCAAGAAACCCACCGGCGCGGC
>JAICHZ010000044.1 GCA_025924655.1 Pseudonocardiaceae bacterium
CCGTGACCATCGACGGTGACGACGTCTATGTCGACCCGTCGACTCCAACCAACCGCTAGCAGGAGCTGAGAACCGACCGATGAGCACCCTGGAGATCAAGGACCTACACGTCGCGGTGCCCACCGACGACGCAGCGGCCCCTCAGAAAGAGATCCTGCGCGGCGTTGACCTGACCGTCCGGGCGGGGGAGACGCACGCCATCATGGGTCCCAATGGGTCGGGTAAGTCCACTTTGGCCTACTCGATCGCCGGGCACCCGAAATACCAGGTCACTTCGGGGCAAATCCTGCTTGACGGTGTGGATGTGCTGTCGATGTCGGTCGACGAGCGGGCCCGCGCGGGCCTGTTTCTCGCCATGCAGTACCCGATCGAGGTGCCCGGTGTGTCGATGTCGAACTTCCTGCGCACCGCCGCCACTGCGAGCCGCGGCGCTGCGCCCAAGCTGCGCACCTGGGTCAAGGAGGTCAAGGCGGCGATGTCCGAGCTGGACATCGACCCCGCTTTCGCCGAGCGCAGCGTGAATGAGGGCTTCTCCGGCGGCGAGAAGAAGCGCCACGAAATCTTGCAGCTGTCGCTGCTCAAGCCGAAGATCGCGGTGCTCGATGAAACCGACTCGGGCTTGGACGTCGACGCGTTGCGGGTGGTATCTGAAGGGGTGAACCGGTACCGGGCCAACGGAGACGTCGGCGTGCTGCTGATCACCCACTACACCCGGATTCTGCGGCACATCACGCCTGACTACGTGCACGTCTTCGCAGGTGGGCGCATTGTGGAGTCGGGCGGGCAGGAGCTTGCAGACGAACTGGAGTCCGGCGGGTACGAGAGGTTCACCCGCCGGCAGGAGGTGACGGGGGTGTCGTCATCGTGACGGGACAACTGACTGCTGGTCAACTCAGCGCCAGTGAGCTGGAGAAGATCCGCGCCGACTTCCCGATTCTGTCTCGCACGGTGCGGGACAGTCGACCGCTGGTGTATCTGGACTCCGGAGCTACCTCCCAACGGCCCCGGCAGGTGCTCGACGCCGAGCGTGCCTTCCTGGAGCAGCACAACGCGGCGGTGCACCGCGGCGCGCATCAGCTCGCCGAAGAGGCCACCGACGCCTACGAGTCGGCGCGGGCCCGGATCGCCGCGTTTGTCGGCGCGCAGCCCGACGAGGTGATTTTCACCAAGAACGCCACCGAGGCGATCAACCTGGTCGCCTACGGGCTGAGCAACTCCGCAGTTGCCGGAGGCGCGGCGGAACGCTTCGCGCTCGCACCGGGCGACGAGATCGTGGTTACCGAGATGGAGCACCACGCCAATCTGGTGCCGTGGCAGGAGTTGTGCCGGCGCACCGGCGCCACGCTGCGCTGGTACCAGGTGACCGACGACGGCCGGCTGGATCTGGATTCGCTGGAACTTTCCGAGCGGACCAAGGTGGTGGCCTTCACCCACCAGTCCAACGTGATGGGCACCGTCCCACCGGTAGCGGAGCTGGTCCGCCGGGCCCGCGCGGTCGGGGCGCTGACCGTGCTGGACGCCTGCCAGTCGGTGCCGCACACACCGGTCGACTTCGCCGCGCTGGACGTCGATTTCGCGGCCTTCTCCGGGCACAAGATGCTCGGCCCGTCCGGGGTTGGCGTGCTCTATGGCCGTCGCGAACTGCTCGAGGCGCTGCCGCCGTTTCTCACCGGCGGGTCGATGATCGAGATCGTGAAGATGGAGGGCTCCACCTACGCCGCGCCGCCGCAGCGTTTCGAGGCCGGTGTCCCGATGACCTCGCAAGCGGTCGGTCTCGGCGCGGCGGTGGACTACCTGTCGGCGGTGGGTATGGAGCGGGTCGCCGCGCATGAATATGCCCTGACCGAGCAGGCGCTGACCGGTCTGTCCGAGATCCCTGGCGTGCGGATCATCGGTCCGAGCGACTGCATCGATCGGGGTGGCGCGGTGTCCTTCATGATCGGCGACGTGCACGCACACGACGCCGGGCAGGTACTCGACGATCTGGGCATCGCGGTACGCGCCAGCCACCATTGCGCTTGGCCATTGCACCGCCGCTTCGGAATCGCCGCGTCGGTCCGGGCCAGTTTCGCGGTGTACAACACCCCCGCTGAGATCGATGCGCTGCTGGCCGGCGTGCAGGAAGTGCGCCGATTCTTCCGGGTGCCCGCATGAAACTGGAGCAGATGTACCAGGAGATCATCCTGGACCACTACCGTCACCCGCACCGCAGCGGCCTTCGTGAGCCCTTCGATGCCGAGTCCTACCAGATCAACCCCACCTGTGGGGACGAGGTGACGCTGCGGGTAGCGCTCGACGGCGATCGGGTCGCCGACGTGTCCTATGACGCGATCGGCTGTTCGATCAGCCAGGCGGCGACATCGGTGCTGACCGACCTGGTGGTGGGGCGGACCGTCGCCGAGTCGGCGACCACAATGGACGCCTTCATGGAGATGGTCCAGAGTCGCGGGAAGGTGGAACCCGACGAGAAAGTGCTGGAAGACGCGGTCGCCTTCGCCGGCGTATCGCAGTACCCGTCCCGGGTGAAATGCGCCTTACTGGGCTGGATGGCGTTCAAAGACGCGGTCGGTCGAGCTGAGGCCGGAAGCTCAGATAATGGTGCCCAGCGAGCGGAGGCACAATGAGCGAGAACGAGGAATCAGCGGTCGTGCGCGGGGCGGCTGGTATGCCGGAGGTTCCGGTGACCCGTCCGGACGGCGACCTGGCCGACGTGGATGATGTTGAGGAGGCCATGCGCGATGTGGTCGACCCCGAGTTGGGTATCAACGTGGTCGACCTGGGTCTGGTCTACGACATCCGGGTTGACGAGAGCAATATCGCCACCCTGGACATGACGCTGACCTCCGCGGCGTGCCCGCTGACCGATGTCATCGAGGACCAGACCCGTGCCGCCCTGACCGGTGGCCCCGGCGGAGGCCTGGTTGACGATGTGCGGATCAACTGGGTCTGGATACCGCCGTGGGGTCCGGACAAGATCACGGAGGATGGCCGGGAGCAGCTGCGCGCGCTCGGTTTCACGGTGTGACGCCGCACTAGCTGATCGGCTAGCCGGCCTCCGTAGCGGTGGACGGTGTCACGGCGCTGAACCAGCGAGGGTGTCCAGGATCTGCTGGCCGTAGCGCGCCAGCTTGGCCTCGCCGACACCGCTGACGGTGCCAAGCTCGGCGAGGGTTGACGGAGCCTGGGTGGCGATCTGCCGCAGCGTCGCGTCGTGGAAGATCACGTAGGCGGGTACGCCCTGATCCTTGGCGGTGGCGGCGCGCCAGGCGCGGAGCTGCTCGAATACCGGTACTGCGGCATCGGGTAGGTCAACAGGTGCACCGCGGCGCGGCTTGGTAGCCTTCGCGATTGGCGCGGCCCGTTCGGGTTCGCGGC
This sequence comes from Pseudonocardiaceae bacterium, assembly GCA_025924655.1. GTDB lineage: Bacteria > Actinomycetota > Actinomycetes > Mycobacteriales > Pseudonocardiaceae. Next base: position 3,376 of record JAICHZ010000044.1, read on the forward strand.
GCAGCAGGACTTCACGCCGCCGGCTCAGTACCTCACCGCTGGAGTCGGTGAGCACCAACGTGCCGTAGTCGCCCTCCACGGCGAGCAGGTTCTGGGCCAGCAGTTGGCGCACCACTGCGCGCCACTCGCTGTCGCGCAACTCCGTGCCGATGCCGAACACCGTCAGACTGTCATGGCCGAACTGGGTGACCTTTGGTGTCGTCTTGCCGAGCAGGATGTCGATCACCTGACCAGCGCCGAACTTCTGGTGACGTTCCCGGTCGAGCCGCAACACCGTGGAGAGCAGCTTTTGCGCGGCGATCGTGCCGTCCCAGGTTTCTGGTGGAGACAGGCAGGTGTCGCAGTTGCCACAGGCGGTGGCGCGCTGGCCGAAGTAGGCGAGTAGCTGACTGCGGCGGCACTCGACCGTCTCGCACAGCGCCAGCATGGCGTCGAGGTGTGCGGTGAGGCGGCGGCGGTGCGGGCCGTCACCCTCAGAACCGTCGATCAACTTACGCTGCTGGACGACGTCGGCCAGACCGTAGGCCAGCCACGCGGTGGAGGCCAAGCCGTCCCGCCCGGCCCGGCCGGTTTCCTGGTAGTAGCCCTCCACGGATTTAGGCAGGTCAAGGTGGGCCACAAAGCGCACATCAGGCTTGTCGATGCCCATCCCGAACGCGATCGTGGCGACCATGATTAAGCCGTCCTCGCGCAGGAAACGCGCTTGGTTGGTGGCTCTGGTATGCGCGTCGAGCCCCGCGTGATACGGCAGTGCCGCGATCCCGTTGTGCACTAGAAACTCCGCGGTCTTGTCCACCGAAGCCCGTGACAGGCAGTAGACGATGCCCGCGTCCCCGGCGTGCTCGCTGTGCAGCAGTTCCAGGAGCTGTCGCTTGGGTTCGTTCTTGGCCACAATGCGGTACTGAATGTTCGGACGATCGAAGCTGGCTACGAAGTGACGGGCGTCGGCCAGGTTCAGCCGGGACGCGATCTCGACGTGGGTCGCCTTGGTGGCCGTCGCGGTCAGCGCGATCCGGGGCACGGTGGGCCACCGCTGGTGCAGCGCGGACAGGGCGAGGTAGTCGGGCCGGAAGTCATGTCCCCACTGGGCCACGCAGTGTGCCTCGTCGATCGCGAACAGCGAGATGGTGCCGCGATCGAGCAGCCTGGCCGTCGACTCGACGCGCAGGCGTTCCGGCGCCAGATAAAGCAGGTCTAGCTCACCCGCCAGGAAGGCGGACTCGATCCGGCGCTGCTCGGAGGACTGCTGGGTGGAGTTGAGGAACCCGGCCCGGACACCGAGCGCCTTCAGGGCGTCGACCTGATCCTGCATCAGAGCGATGAGCGGCGAGATGACGACGCCGACGCCTTCTCGTACCAGTGCCGGGATCTGATAACACAACGACTTACCGCCACCGGTCGGCATGAGCACGAGCGCATCGCCGCCAGCGGTGACGTGGTCGATGACCTCCTGCTGCGCTCCCCGAAACGAGTCATAGCCAAAAACTCGTTGCAGCATCTGCAGTGCGTCGCTCGCGTCGAGACCGGTTACGGGGGCGACCATCCGGCGATCCTAGGACCCGAGTGTCATCGCCGGTGGCGGTGTGCGGGTTTGGGTCGACCGATCTCAGGGAAGCCGTTGTGCACACCCAACCGCTGTCTCGAGGAGGGCGCCGTGGACGCGCCGACCCGAGGTGTTCGCCATGGTTGAGCAGCGTGGCGTCGAACTCGCGGATCGCCGCCGTGACCTGCCCCGAAACTCGGAGAAGTTCAGTCTGGGTCTGGAAACCGACAGTTACCTGTTCAGGGCAAAGCTCATGGCCGGTGCGGTGTCGGCAGTGCTGCTGGTCGGAATGCTCGTCACGTCGCTGTTTCGGGCACCGAACCTGGAGTGGACTGTGCTGCTGGCGGTTGTTACCGCTGGGCTCGGAATCGCGATGAGCACTGAGGTAGTACGCCACCGCACCGCCCGGCGACGGCGAACCGACTTATGAGGACTGCGCAGGTGCAACCATCCCATCGTCCCAAAACAGCTGACCACGACTCTGACGGCGGGGAAAGTACGCTGACCGTCATCGTCGCACTTGCGGTCAACTTGTTGATCGCGGCGATGAAGATGGTCGCCGGGTTGCTGACCGGATCAGCCGCGATGCTCGCCGAGGCGGCGCATTCGGTCGCCGACTCGACCACTGAGGGGCTACTGCTGGCCGCGCTGCGGCACTCCGAGCGACCGGCCGACCGGCGGCACCCGTTCGGCTACGGCAAGGTTCGCTTCTTCTGGTCGCTGATTGCCGCGGTGTCGATATTCGTCACGGGTGCCCTGTTTTCGGTGTATGAGGGCGTGGGCACGATCTTTGGTGGGGGCGAGGAGCAGACCCTGGCGTGGGTGGCCTTTCTGGTGCTCGCGCTGTCCTTCCTGATGGAGGCCACCTCCTGGATCCGGGCGGCGCGTCAGATCCGCCGTGAGCGGGACGCAGAGAGTCAAGGCCTGATCGAGTACCTGCGCACCACCGATGACCCGACCGTCAAGACTGTTTTCTTCGAAGACACCGCGGCGCTGGTCGGCCTGCTCATCGCCTTCGCTGGGGTCGGTTTGCACCTGCTCACCGGCTCGGCGTTGTGGGACGGCCTAGCGTCGCTGCTAATCGGGGTGCTCCTCGGGGTGGTGGCCTACCTGCTCGGCCGTACGAACATGCGGCTGCTGATCGGGCAGCAGGCCGACAGACGGCTGGTCCGGGCGATCTACGCGCACCTCACAGCCAAACCAGAAGTCGACCAAGTGGTCGATCTGCTTACCATGATGACTGGAACTGACAAGGTACTGCTCTGCGCGCGGGTGGACTTCGCGAACTCGCTGTCCACCGACGAGCTGGAGCATGCGTGCGTGCGTATCGACGGCGAGCTGCGGCGTGAGTTCACCGACCTGGACGAGATCTTCCTCGAGCCGGTGCCTCGAACTGACCCGTCGCTGCGGGCGCGAGTGGTTAACCGGTACGGCGCAGTGCTGGACAACCTTCGCCCATGACTAAGCCGTCCTCTTCGCCCGCTGAAGGCGGCGACATGACTGCACCCCGTCGGTCCGACATGACCTACCACCGACGAAATGGCAGCCTCCGGGGGAAATTCCGACGCGAGGACACCCGTTCCGATCTTCCGCACAGCCTGGTAGTTGGCGCGGCCTGGTCATGGCGGCTGCTGCTGGTGGGAGTCGCGGTGTACGCCGCCGTGCGGGTACTCGTATTGCTGTCGCTTGTAGTGATCCCGCTGGTCGCCGCGCTGCTGCTGGCGGCGTTGCTGCGCCCGGTAGCGCAGCTGCTGCAGCGGCGCCTGCCCGGGCCGTTGTCAGCTTTGCTGACGCTGCTGATCTCCGCGGTGGTGTTGGGTGGCCTGGGATACCTAATCGGATTGCGCTTCGCGCGGGAGCTACCGTCGCTGATCGAGCAGCTGGTCGGCACGGTCCGCCGGCTCCGGGCGGCCCTGGGCGGCGGCGGTGGCGTGGGTCAGTTCCAGCTCGACCAGATCGAAGGGACAGTGATCAACTGGTTGCAACGTAACCAGAGCCAGGCTGTCGCCTACCTCACCACGGGCGCCGGATACCTGGTCGAGTTCGCCACCCTGACCCTGCTCACGTTGTTCATCACCTTCTTTCTGCTTTACGACGGCGAGCGGATATGGGGTTGGCTGCGCACACCGCTGCCGGCGCGGGAGTCGCATCGAGTGGACCAGGCGGGGCGGGCCGCTTGGGGCACCATCACCGGTTACGTCCGCGGTACCGCGGTCATCGCCACCATCCACGGCATCGTGATCGGGTTTGTGGTGTTCCTGCTGGGCGTGCCGCTGGCGCTGCCGCTGGGCGTGCTGGTGTTCGTCGGCAGCTTCATCCCGTTCATCGGTGCGCTCATCGCCGGCGGCCTGGCGATCCTGATCACGTTCGGCACCCACGGATGGTTGGCCGCGCTGATCCTGCTCGGAGTCCTTATCGCCGAGAGCCAGCTCGAAGTCCATTTGCTCCAACCGCTGATCGTCGGCCGCTACGTGCGACTCCATCCGCTGGCGATCGGGCTCTCCTTCGCGGTGGGCACCGTGCTTGCCGGCATCGTCGGAGCGATCGTCGCGGTTCCCACCGCCGCCGTCATTCACCAGGCCTGGCCGGCGCTGCGCGGCCAGGATCGCGATCGCCGCACCAAGCCGAAGTGATCAGTGGCCACGCGCGCTTGCCGCACTGCCAGCGGCTGCTTCAACAGGGTCGGTGGCGGGTAGTCCAAGGACGCGATCGTGAAGGAGGCACATCCGTGGTCACCCATCGAATTGCCACGACGTGGTTGTCTCAGCGGCCGAGCCCGCGCCCCGCGAACACCATCCCACCCGACCCAGAACCCATCCCCAACCCCGGCCCCCGCCCGCTGCCCCCGCCACCGGGGCCGCCGGATCCCGTTCCCTCCCCACCACCTCCAGTACCCGACCCCCCGCCACCCCCACAACTGCAGTCTCGAGACAACCTGCGGTGATCCGGGTGAAGCTGTCACGCACGGTGTGAGCCGTTGCCAAACCGGGTATCTGTCCACGACCGCTGAGCCGTGGCCGGATGCGGAGGTTTACCGTGGCCGCCCTACTGCCCCCACCCACCAAGCCGCTACCGCGCCGGTCCCGCGCGCCGCTCGGCTCGCAGGTGCTGGCCTATCTGCGCACGACGGACCATAAGCAGATCGGCAAGCTGTACCTGGTCACCACCTTCGGGTTCTTCATGGCCGCCGGTGCGATGGCGATGCTGATGCGCGCCGAGCTGGCTCGGCCGGGGTTGCAGTTCCTCGACACCGAGCAGTACAACCAGCTTTTCACCATGCACGGCACGATCATGTTGCTGCTCTACGCAACGCCGACGGTGTTCGCTTTCGCGAACCTGATCATGCCATTGCAGATCGGCTCGCCAGACGTGGCCTTCCCGCGGCTCAATGCCTTCTCCTACTGGCTGTTCCTGTTCGGCGGCCTCATGGTGCTCACAGGGTTCCTGACCCCCGGTGGTGCGGCGGACTTCGGCTGGTTCGCGTACACTCCGCTGTCCAGTGCCGTCAACTCCCCGAGCGTTGGCGGGGACCTCTGGACGATGGGGCTGGTGGTGTCCGGCCTGGGCACCATCCTGGCCGCAGTCAATATGATCACCACCATCGTGTGCCTGCGAGCGCCTGGAATGACGATGTTCCGGATGCCGATCTTCACCTGGAACATCCTGTTCACGTCCATTCTTGTTTTGCTGGCATTCCCCATCCTGACTGCGGCGCTGCTGGGGTTGGAGGCCGACCGGCAGCTCGGCGCGCACGTTTTCGACCCGGCCAACGGCGGGGCGATCCTGTGGCAGCACATGTTCTGGTTCTTCGGCCATCCCGAGGTCTACATCGTCGCGTTGCCCTTCTTCGGCATCGTGACGGAGATCTTCCCGGTGTTCTCCCGCAAGCCGCTGTTCAGCTACAAGGGCATGGTCTTCGCCACGATCTCGATCACCGTGCTGTCCGTGGTCGTCTGGGCGCACCACATGTACGCCACCGGTGCGGTACTCCTGCCGTTCTTCTCGTTCACCACGTTCCTCATCGCGATCCCCACTGGTATCAAGTTCTTCAACTGGATCGGCACCATGTGGCGGGGACAGCTCACGTTCGAGACGCCGATGCTGTTCTCGATCGGCTTTTTGTTCACGTTCCTGCTTGGCGGTCTGACCGGGGTGCTGCTGGCCGCCCCCCCGATCGACTTCCACCTCACCGACACCTACTTCGTCGTGGCACACTTCCACTACGTGCTCTACGGAACGATCGTGTTCGCCACCTTCGCCGGGATCTACTTCTGGTTCCCGAAGATCACCGGCCGGATGCTCGACGAGCCGCTGGGTAAATTCCATTTCTGGACCACGTTCATCGGCTTTCACCTGACGTTCCTGGTGATGCACTGGCTGGGTGCCGAAGGCATGCCCCGCCGCTATGCCGACTACCTACCCACTGACGGGTTCACCACATTGCACATGGTGTCCTCGATCGGCGCCTTTGTACTCGGCGCCTCGACGCTGCCGTTCCTGTGGAACGTGTTCCGCAGCTACCGCTACGGCGAAGTCGTCACCGTCGATGACCCGTGGGGTTACGGCAACTCACTGGAATGGGCTACCTCGTGCCCGCCACCGCGGCACAACTTCACCGAACTGCCCCGCATCCGTTCCGAGCGACCTGCTTTCGAACTGCACTACCCGCAGATGTCAGATCGCATGCGAGCCGAGGCCTACGTCCATCCCGCCATCGGCAACAAGGTCTTCGGCGTGCTGGATAAGAACCAAGAAGGGCAGCGACACGGTACTGACTGACTCAACCCCTGCCGTCCCGGGCGGCTTCCAGAGCTTTGGTCTGGTCCGGTGGGTCAGGTCGGTACAGCGAGCCCGGCGTGGGTTGGCCTGCCGCGCCGAGTTGGTTCATCCGCTTGGGCACTGGTGCACCCTGGTACTGCAGGGGGATCGGGTGCTGGTGGTCATCCACGGGTCCGAGTGGTTGATGGATTTCGATGAACTCGCCGTGTGGCAGCCGGCGGATGATGCCGGTCTCGATGCCGTGGTCGAGCACCTCGCGGTCGTGACGCTGCAGGCCAAGGCAAACTCGATAGGTGAGCACGTAGGCCAGCGGGGGGAGCAGCAGCAGCGCGATGCGGGCTAACCAGATGAAAGCGTTGATCGACAGATCAAAGACGTAGGCGATGACGTCGTTGCCACCGGAAATGAGCAGCACCAGGAAAAAGGTGATGGCCATGACGCCCAGCGAAGTGCGGACCGGGACGTCGCGGGGCCGTTGCAGCAGGTGGTGGGCGGCGTAGTCGTTGATGAGCTTGCGTTCCAGCGTTGGGTAGAACAGCAGTAGCATCACCATGATCCCGGGTATAAGCACGACCGCCCAGAACACCGGCGGTATGTCGTATCGCCCGAACAGGAATAGCTCCCACGGCGGGAACAGGCGGAGCAAGCCTTCGGTGAATCCCATGTACCAGTCGGGTTGTGACCCGGCGGAGACCTGCGCGGGGTCGTATGGTCCGTAGTTCCAGATCGGGTTGATCTGGAACAGGCCCGACATGATGGCCAGCACCCCGACGTTGGTCAGGAAGAACCCGGTCGACTTCACGGCGAACTTCGGCAGGATGCGCACGCCGACGACGTTGCGCTCGGTTTTGCCCGGTCCGGGGAACTGTGTGTGTTTCTGATACCACACCAGGCCCAGGTGCACGGCGATCAGTGCTGCCAGCAGTCCAGGAATTATCAGCACGTGCGCGATGTACAGCCGCGGCATGATCTCGTTACCGGGGTATTCCCCGCCCCACAGCAGCCAGTGCAACCACGTGCCGATCACTGGGATGGGCAAGACGATGCCCGAGCCGATCCGCAGGCCGGTGCCTGACAGCAGATCATCCGGTAGAGAATAACCCACGAACCCCTCAAGGATCCCCAAAATCAGCAGCACCACCCCAATCGCCCAGCTGGTCTCCCGGGGCTTACGGAAAGCGCCGGTGAAGAATATGCGGAACATGTGGACCGTCATCGCGGCGACGAACACCAGCGCAGCCCAGTGGTGGATCTGCCGAATGAACAAGCCACCGCGCACAACGAACGACAGGTTCATCGTGGACGCGAACGCTTGGGACATCTCGATCCCACGCAACGGGACGAACGGGCCCTGGTAGGTGACCTCCACCATCGAGGGATCGAAGTACAGCGCGAGATAGGTGCCCGACAGCAGCAACACCACGAAGCTGTAGAGGGCGATCTCCCCGAGCATGAACGACCAGTGGCCCGGAAAGACCTTGTTGATCTGCCGTCGCAGTCCAGCCGCGAGGTGAAACCGCTGATCCAGCTCATCGGCGGCTTCCGCCGCGCGGTTCACCGGCGCTCGCCGCGGTTCTCGGCGGCCCGCCGGGTGTTGAGCTGGGGATCGTCGTCGGCGGGGGGCTCTGGGTCCTTCCACTCCTCGGCGTGGGTAGGCCCGGTACCGCGAATCATGTTCTCGACGTCGCGTGCGAGCGCGTCATCCTTCCGCGCGCCGGGCTTGTCACTGCCTCGTTGCATTGAACACTCCATACCGGTCTTGTGGCGTTGCGATCACGTAGTGGTACACCGAAGCAAACGCGCTGATGCCGTCCGCACGCCGCGCGGTGCCGGGTGCGCGGCGTTGCTGATCCGCGCGGCGTACCCCGCCTCATCACCTACCAACAGGGGTGACGGGCGCTGAGAACGGACTTCAGTCGTGGATCGAACGCACGGTCATGCGACCGAGCGCAAAGGCGGCCAGAGCCGTGGCCAGGGCACCGAGCCCGTAAAAGTAGCCGAGCTGCTCGAACATCTGCAGCCAGTTCGACCCGAGCGGTGGACCGATCGGAGTCGCCAACCCACCTGCCCGCCAGAACATACTGAGCACCGGCCCAACGATGAACCAGATCCCGCCGATCAGGGCGAGCCACGCGCCGAAGCCACCGCTGGCCCGATTCGCGCTCGGACCGAGGATCAGGCCACCGAGGAACAGGGCGATCCCCGGCAGGACGTTCAACCACAGCCGGTCGTAGGTGAAGAACCAAGGCACTGAGACGCCGAAAGCGTAGTGGAAGTACGGCCCGATGAACGGGATGATGGCGCCCCAAATGCCGAGCAGCACGAGCAGGAAGGCGCTGCCCGCCCCACGGCTGCGCTGCATCGCCAGGCCCGATTTCCGGCTGTCAGACCGAGCGCCGAGCGAAGACTGTGTCGTCGACATGGCAATCTCCTCAATGAGGGTACTTTCAAGCATCGACCGGTTACCCGGTCGTCCCTCCCAACAAACTCGCGCAGTATGTACTACCCCTCGGTGAGGACTACCGCTGCGTCGGGTTCGGTGACGCGGAAATTGAAGCTTTCTTCCAGATAGAGCGTCACCAGTTCGGCGTCGTGCCGGGTATAGCCGATCGAGAAGTCCTGCCCGACGTCGAGGATGAAGTCGCCGCCCCGCTTGCTCACTACCAGGGCGCCATCCAGGCCGGGAGCCCACACCACGTCTCCACCGAGGATCTTGGTCAGATGCTCGTGCAATGGATAGCCGCCATGTTCGGCCGTCTCGGCGATGCGGGAGTATCCCTGCGGGCTGACGGCCAGGGCGTACGGACCCTCGATGCCGGCCTGGCGAAGCAGGGCGGTCGCGTTGGCGATTGCGTGTGGATAAGCGTTGGCGTCTTGGCCCAGCGTCAACCAGGGATGTGAGCTGCTTTCCACGATTCCGGTGATTCCCGCTTCCGGCCAGCCGTGGAACACGGCGCGGTTCTCGATCAATGCGGCGTCATGGGTGGCACGATCGAGATCGCCATAGTCAATGTCGGTGGCACCGCGTTCGGCGTCCTGCAAGCCGGAGCACTGCACGGTGAAGCTCACTCGCAGCTCGGTCAACGCGAGGACTCGCCGTTGCCGGGCGACAACCGTCTCGAACTTGGTGCCCGGCGGCGCGCTGTCCAGCGCGGCAGTCCGGCCAAGGTTGGTAGCCGAGTGTATCCAGCCGTGCGGCCCCGACCAGTCGACCAGCCGGCGTGCGGCCAACCGGGCGGTGAGGCGGTCCTTAGCCTCGTCGTCGATCTGCTGCCACCCTTTGGCCGGGATCGGTGCGTAGTTACGTAGCAGATGATCGGTCGTCATCAACGTCCCTTCAAGCTGCCGATACCGAGGGAGTTTTTCGGGTCGCCAGCGGATAATTTCGACTCTACTGCGCTGACGTACGCCTGCGGATCCTTGTCTCTGGTATCCAGGCGCTCGGCATCGGAATGGTCTGTTTTGAACTTCAGAAACTCGTGGCCTAAGTTCACGCGCACACTCAGCGGAGTGTTGCGTCGGAAATCGGGCAGGGCATCGGCCTCTTCCTCGGCCATATGGCTACTATTGGCCGCTCGTGCGTGCCGGACACCGTCCCACCATTGAGCACTGCCGATCGGGTGTCGAGCTGCCTCGCGCACACCGTCCCGGATGTCGTTGTGATCGCCAATTGCATCGATGGTTTCGTCTTCGCCGTCATCGCTACGGCGCAGCAGCTTCGGATAGAAGATGGCCTCCTCTGCAGCGGCGTGCACCTCGAGCAGGTTCGCGAGGGGTTCCCAGATCTCGCGTAACTGCTCGGGTGCGTCGGCGTCGTCCAATGCCGCGAACTCCCGACGAAACGTCTCGTGATCGTCCAGGATCAACTGTGTGATATCCGACATCGCAGCGCTCCTCAGCTCGGGTCCCAGTCCGGACCTGCTCGGTTCAGCCGCTGGTGGACCCGCCGAGTACGCCGTCCTCACTCAAGCTGTGCATCACGGCGTTGGGTCCGTCGAACGGCAAGCTGCGCAACGCCTCCACAAGATCGCTGCCCCCGCCGTGGGACTCCGCGTGGCGGGCCAGGTCTTCCGGGGACCCTGGGTAGTCGAAACCCTTGAGTGACTTCTGTACTTCGGTGACCTGAAATCCCATGACTCAGGGTGCCCGCTTCGGCGAGCCACTACACATCCGCAGCGCGGCGGCGCCGCGTCCATGATCAACCAAACTGAGGCGCGAGCGTGCAACTGTGCACTGTGAGTCCTCAAATACGGTGATCATGGGTTGGCCGCGGCCGCCTTGAGAACTGCACGACCGCCGCTAGCGTGCTGAGCATGACTGTGAATCGATCCCACGACACCAGCACCGAGACGGCCACCGCGACGAACTCCAGGGTCACCACGCTCCTGCACCAGGTGCCACCGAACATCCCGGATGGCGCTGAGGTGATGACCGCAACCGTCGAAGTGCCGCCCGGCGATCCGGGAACTCCGCCGCATCGCCACTCCGGGCCGGTGTTCGGCTATGTACTTGAGGGCGAAATCGTGTTCGAGTTGGAAGGTGAGCCTGAACGGATCATCCGGGCTGGCGAGGCGTTCTGGGAGCCGGGCGGCGACGTGATCCACTATCAGGCAGCGAACAACTTGGCCGACGTCTGGAGCCGATTCGTCGTCGTCATGATCGGGGCACCGGGCGAGCCGATGCTCACGCTCGTTGACCGGGCTGAGCTGGACGCCCGCCGGCACCGCCGCGCGCCGCGGCCCGCCGCCTGATCCGACCGTGCCGTTTCGAGTACAGGGTGGCCGGTCCGCGGTGCATGAGGAGTTCGCCGAGCGGATGATCGACACGGTACAGACGGGGGCGCCCTGGCGCCCTAGCGGTCGCTGATCGTGGTCGCCGAAACCATCTCGATCTTCCTGCTGTTCGTGGTGCTCGGTTTCGCCGTGCTACAACCCCGTGGATTACCCGAAGCCATCGCCGCCATTCCGGCGGCGGCCATCGTGGTTGCCAGCGGCGCGGTCCGCTGGCCAGACGCACTCAGCGAGATCCGCCGGCTGGCGCCGGTGGTGGCCTTCCTCGCCGCCATGCTCATCCTCGCTCAGCTCTGTGACAACGAGGGACTGTTCAGGGCACTCGGCGCCGTCACGGCGCGAGCCGCCCGAGGCAACCCGATTCGGTTGCTGACGATGGTCTTCGTCGTGGCCGCCACGATCACGGCAATCCTGAGCCTGGACTCAACCGTGGTACTGCTGACCCCGGTGGTGTTCGCGACCGCGGCCTCGCTGGGGCTACGGGCCAAGCCCCACGTCTATGCCTGCACCCACCTGGCTAACTCCGGCTCGCTGCTGCTGCCGGTCTCCAACTTGACCAACCTGCTCGCCTTCACCACCAGCGGACTGACCTTCGGTGCGTTCACTCTGTTGATGGCGCTTCCGTGGGTTGCCGCGGTCGGCGTGGAGTACCTGATTTTCCGGTCGTTCTTCGACCGTGATCTTGGTCTCGGCACCACCGTCTGCGGGCAGCCGGAGGAACTCGCGCTGCCGGTGGTTGCGGTGGTGGTAGTGGCGCTGACACTGGCCGGTTTCGGGCTGACCTCGATCGTGGGCGTCAACCCAGCGTGGGCTGCGGCTGCTGGTGCGGCGGTGCTCGTTGTGCGGGCGCTGTCGCACCGCACGGCTACGGTCAAGAGCCTGGTCACCGCGGGCAGCGTGCCGTTTCTGGCGTTCGTGCTGGCGCTAGGGGTCGTGGTACGCGCGGTGGAGGACAACGGGCTGGGCAGTGCGGTCGGCCGGCTGGTACCGGTCGGCTCGTCGTTGCCCACCCTGCTCGCAGTCGCCGCGCTGGCAGCGGTGTTGGCCAACGTGGTCAACAATCTGCCTGCGGTGCTCGTGCTGCTACCCGTCGCGGCTGCGGCCGGTTCTGGAGTCGTGCTGGCCGTACTCATCGGCGTCAACGTCGGGCCGAACCTCACTTACGCCGGCTCGCTGGCCACCCTGTTGTGGCGACGCATTTTGGCCCGCAACGATGCCGAGCCGCAGCTCGGAGAGTTCCTGCGGTTCGGGGCGCTCACTGTGCCGCCGGTGCTGGTGGTGAGCGTGCTCGCGCTGTGGGTGTCGCTGCGCCTGTGCGGTGGTTGACGGCTGAACAGAGGTAGCGGGTGGCCGAGATCTGTTCCGCCCAACCGACCGAGCCCGTGATCGGTGAAACTGCGCGCTGGGCGTGCGGAAGTGCACGGTGACGCCTCAGTTTCGGTGATCACGATATGCGGCGTCCGGATCCAGCTCCGTTCTCCACACTCGACTGGGGTATCAGCTAGCCGCACTGCGAACCATCGCTGGGTTGTTCATGAAGGATGCGGGCGGTATGCGATCGGAGGGAGCCGACGTGGCAAGCAGTGTGGCTGTGCTGGGGACCGGGATCATGGGCGCGGGGATGGCCCGCAGCCTGCTGAAGGGCGGACTGGACGTCACGGTCTGGAACCGCAGCGCGGACAAGGCCCGGCCGCTGGCCGATGACGGCGCCAAGGTCGCCGCAGATCCGGCCGAGGCGGTGTCCGGGGCAGACGTGGTGGTCACGATGCTCTTCGACATCAATGCGGTGGCGGAGGTCATGCAACGGGCGTTGGCCGCGACGCCGGCGCACGCGGTCTGGGCGCAGACCAGCACGGTCGGTCTCGCTGGCACGCAGCGTCTCGTCGAGCTCGCCGGCCGGTACGGCCGTGGCTTCGTCGACGCGCCGGTGCTGGGCACCAAACAGCCCGCCGAACAGGGCGAGCTCATCGTGCTCGCAGCGGGACCGCGCGAGCTGGCGCCTCGGGTGGAGCCGGTGTTCGAGGCGATCGGTAGGAAGACGGTCTGGGTCAGTGAGCGGGTCGGTGACGGGCACCGGCTCAAGCTCGTCCTGAACTCCTGGGTGTTGTCCATCACCGCCGCCACGGGTCAGGCCATCGCGCTGGCCCGCGGCCTCGGTGTGGACCCGCAGCTGTTCCTGGACACCATCGCTGGCGGCGCTACTGACAGCCCGTACGCCCAGCTCAAGGGCAAGGCAATGCTCGCAGGCGACTTTCCGCCGGCGTTCGGGTTGGCCGGTGCGGTCAAGGACTCCGAGCTCATCGTGGACGCGTTGCGGAAAGCCGGCGACGATCCGGCGCTGATGCAAGCGGTCCACCACCTCATGTCGGTCGCGGCCGACGCCGGGCACGCGGACGAGGACATGGCTGCGGTGGTGTACGCCTTCCGCTGACCGATCTGGCCGCAGATGTGCCAGGCTCGGCGGTGTGACCGATACTGCCCCGCGCTCCCGGGTGAGTGCCTGGCGCTATGCCCTGAGCACTACCAACCCGCCCGAGGGCCCGATCGACGCGGTGACCCGCTGGATCGTGGTTTCCCGCGCCGCCGTGCTGCCGATGACGCTGGTGGCCGGGCTGGTGGCCGGGCTGCTCGCCGCGCGCGCGCCCGGCGTCGACTGGCGCTGGCTTGTGCTGGCCGTCATCGGGATCACGCTGGCGCACGTCGCCAACAACCTGATGAACGACCTCTACGACACCAGCACCGGTTCGGACACCGCAAGCTACCCGAGGGCGCTGTATGCCCCGCATCCGATCTTGTCGGGACTGGTCACCCGCCGGGCATTGGTGGTATCGGTGCTGGTCGTCAATGCCGCAGACCTGGTGATCCTGGTTGTACTCGCGGTGGCCCGGGGCTGGCCAGTGGTGGTGTTCGCGCTGGCCGGTTTCGTGCTGTCGGTGGCCTACACGGCTCCGCCGCTGCGACTGAAGAAACGCGGCCTTGGCGAGCCGGACGTGCTGCTGGTCTGGGGACCGCTGATGGTCGGGGGCACGTACTACGCGGCGGTCGGGTCGGTCAGCTGGCAGGTGTTGCTAGCGTCGCTGCCCTATGCGCTGCTGTGCACGTCGGTGTTGATGGGCAAGCACACCGACAAGATTCCCTACGACGAGCCGCTGGGAATCCGCACGCTGCCGGTGATGCTCGGCGAGCGGCGGGCCCGGGTCGCGACGCTGGGTCTGATGGTCAGTTTCTACCTGCTCATCGTGATCTGCG